>CALGRC010000179.1 GCA_937959315.1 uncultured Clostridia bacterium
ATCCACAGCATCTTAAACAGTATATCATAGTTCTTGGAGAGGAACTCTAAAAACTACTACTTTATTATACGAGGAGGGGAAGCCGGTGGAAATCCGTGTGCTTCGTTATTTTCTGGCGGTTGCCCGGGAAGGGAATATTACCGGTGCAGCAAACTCGCTGTATCTGTCCCAGCCAACGCTGTCGCGCCAGATCCGGGATTTAGAGGAAGAACTGGGGCAGCAGCTCCTAATACGGAAAAGCCACCGTGTGTCGCTGACGCCGGAGGGAATCCTCTTCCGCAAACGGGCGGAAGAGATTATCGCCATGGTAGACAAGACGGAGGCGGAATTTGCCGCGATGGAAGACAGCGTGAGCGGCGATATCTATATCGGGAGCGGGGAAACGCAGGCGATCAGGCAGATTGCAGAGATTATGCGGAATCTGCGCGGGGAGTACCCGGGAATCCATTATCAGCTTTACAGCGGGAACGCGCAGGATGTGACCGGGCGGCTTGATAAGGGGCTGCTCGACTTTGGGATATTGATCCAGCCTGCCGATATTTCAAAGTATGATTACCTCAGTTTACAGGCAAAAGATGTCTGGGGCGTCGTGATGCGGAAAGACAGCCCCCTTGCCGAGAAGGAGGGTATCCAAAAGGGCGACCTTCTGGGGGTGCCGCTGATTTTTTCCAGACAGGCTATCACGCCGAACCAAAATGCCGGTGAATTTGCCAAATGGTTCGGGAAGGATTTTTCAAAGCTGGATATTGTGACGACGTTTAACCTGGTTTACAACGCCGCCGTCATGGTAGACGCAGGGATCGGGTATGCCGTTACGCTGGATAAGCTTGTCAATACCGCGGAATACAGCAGCCTGTGCTTTCGGCCGCTGGAGCCTAGATTGGAATCGGGCCTTGATATCGTATGGAAAAAATACCAGGTGTTCTCGCCCGCAGCGGAGCTGTTTTTGGAACGGCTAAAGGGACAGTTTGAAAAAATGGATTAAAGAATAAACAGATCTTCTAAAAATTTATGCATTTTTCTCTTTATACGCCGTACCCCAATCAATCATAGAATCGAGTATCGGCTTTAGGCTGTATCCCGTTTCCGTTAAAGTATATTCCACTCTCGGTGGAACTTCAGGGAAGACTTTTCGCGTCAGCAATCCATCCTCCTCCATGGAACGCAGATTGGAAGTCAGCACCTTTTGAGAAATATTCCCCACGGATTTTTTAAGTTCGCCAAAGCGCTTTGTACCGTCGAGCAAATCCCGTATAATTAAAACCTTCCACCGGTTGGAAATTAACATAAGAGTTGTTTCCACAGGGCAGGCGGGCAATTCTTTTTTCATCATCATTATCCTTTCTGTGTATCAATTTGAAACGAAACATAATATATTTCTGGATGTTTCTATTATATAGTATTGCCGGGTTTTGTCAAGATAGTTTCCTTGCGGTAACTACGGCACAAATTTGTGCGTACTTTACAGGCGCCCGGAACGGTTTTATAATAAAAATAGCGATATGGAGGAGTATGATAATGGATGCCTCAGCATTTGTCCCGCAAAGGCAGTTGTGAAAAGAGGGTGATGGTATGACGCAAACCGAACGGTTATATTTTTTAATTGACGATCTTATAAAAGAAAGATATGCGGATATGGAAATCCCGTCTGATATATCGGGACAAAAAATGCTTTTGCGTTCGCTTATGAATGTACGCGCTCCAAAAGCAATATCAAAGGAGTTTGTCAAAATTCAAGATGCATATTTGCAGACGGAAATTGCAGATAAGGGCATAACAGATATTAACACACTTGTCCCCATCCGTGATAAGCTGTGTCTATGGCAGGGCGATATTACCACACTGAAATGCGGAGCGATTGTAAACGCCGCAAACAGCGCTATGCTCGGCTGTTTTGTTCCCTGTCACGGCTGCATTGACAACGCAATCCATACCTATGCGGGCGTACAATTAAGATTAGAATGTGCGGATATTATGATGAAACAAGGGCACGAAGAGGCAGCGGGACAGGCAAAAATGACGAAAGCGTATAATTTGCCGTGTGATTATATTCTTCATACTGTCGGCCCGATTGTTCACGGCAGGCTGACGGGAAATGACTGCAAGCTGCTGAAATCCTGCTATATGGAATGCTTGAAAAAAGCGGAGGAAAACGGGATAAAGTCCATTGCATTCTGCTGCATCTCTACAGGTGAATTTCATTTCCCCAACAAAGAAGCGGCTCAAATCGCGGTCGGCACAGTTACGGAATACCTGAAAAAATCAGAAATAGAGCGGGTGGTTTTTAATGTTTTTAAGGACAAAGACAGGGAAATTTATGCAAAGCTGCTCGGATCATATTAATCTGCTCAAAGAAAAAATAAAGTCCGCCGATACAATTTTAATCGGCGCGGGCGCAGGGCTTTCGGCTTCGGCGGGACTGACGTATTCGGGAGAACGGTTTGAAAAATATTTTTCAGACTTCAAAGAAAAATACGGGATAGAGGATATGTATTCCGGCGGTTTCTATCCGTTTGAGAGCTTAGAGGAATATTGGGCGTGGTGGTCGAGGCAAATCCTTATCAACCGCTATGATGCAGAAATCGGACAGCCGTACAAAGATTTATTGACGCTTGTCAAAGATAAGGACTATTTTGTGCTGACAACAAACGTAGACCATCAGTTTCAGCTTGCAGGCTTTGATAAAAAGCGGCTATTTTATACACAGGGGGATTATGGGTTATGGCAATGCTCCAACGCCTGCCACAATAAAACATACGACAACGAGGAACCTGCCCGTAAAATGGTATCGGCGCAAAAAAATATGAAAATACCAACGGGGCTGATTCCAAAATGCCCGGTCTGCGGCGCGCCTATGGCAATGAATTTGCGGGCTGATGATAAATTTGTTCAGGACGAGGGCTGGTACCGGGCGGCTATGCGGTATGATAATTTTATACGCAAGCATAAAAATGCGGATGTTCTGCTTCTTGAGTTAGGTGTGGGGGCGAACACGCCTGCTATCATCAAATACCCGTTTTGGCAAATGGCCGCGCAAAATAAAAATGCAACATACGCTTGTATCAATTTAGGTATGGCGGTAGCCCCGGCAGAAATAGAGCAACAGTCCATTTGCATTGACGCAGATATTGGCAGGGTTTTGTCAGAATTCCTTGCATAAAAGAACGCTGTACTCCGTTTTAGGAGTACGGCGTTTTAAAATTTTTTGAAAAATTTTTTATTGCCGCTAAGTTGCATAGATACGCAAAAGTTACCTTTTGGAAACTGCCCAATCGTTACCAACGGGTAACTACAGCACAAAAAAGTGCGTACTTTACAGTGTTTCAGGGCGGTGTTATACTGTAGTCACAAGGTAAGGAGATGAGCGGACGGCGTCTTCGCCGGAGACACTGACGGCAAAAGCCGTAACAAAAATAGGATTAAACGGAGGTAATACAAAATGAAAGTAGCGGTCATTTGTGCAAACGGAAAAGAAGGAAAACTGATTGTAAAAGAGGCTTTGGACAGAGGCCTTGATGTGACGGCCGTAGTGCGCGGCGAGAATCAAAGCGCGGCCAAAAACGTAATTGTAAAGGACTTATTTGACCTTACATCAGAAGATTTGAAAGGATTTGACGCAGTGGTTGACGCATTCGGCACATGGACGCCGGAAACACTGCCGCAGCACAGCACATCATTAAAGGTATTGTGCGACGCGCTTTCCGGCAGTGATACCAGGCTGCTGGTAGTCGGCGGCGCAGGCAGTCTGTATGTGAATCCCGAACATACCGCATGCGTAGCAGACGGGCCGGATTTCCCCGACGCATTTAAGCCATTGGCCGCAGCAATGGCAAAGGCGCTTGGAGAACTTCGCCAAAGAAACGATGTGAAATGGACGTATATCAGCCCGGCAGCAGATTTCCAGGCTGACGGTGAAAAAACAGGGAAGTACATGCTAGGCGGCGAGGAATTGACATTAAACAGTAACGGCGAAAGCGTGATCAGTTATGCGGATTTTGCTGTGGCAATGGTGGATGAAATTGTAAAAGGCGGCCATATCAGACAGCGCATCAGCGTAGTTAAAAAATAAATCAATTATTATTTCTATTAGTAAGGGTAAAACGTGATAACGTATATTAAATGTGAGAGTAACCCATAAAACGGTTACTCTTTTTTTATTTCTGTCCCCTTTTGCGGACTTGATTTTCGTGACAAAGCGAGTTGATACAAAAAATGAAACAGTTTGGATACTATGTGAATTGAATTAATGCGGAAAATATGATATTATTTTCATAGAAACACATAAGCAAGAAGGTAGGGTTTATGGATATATCAAACAAAAATATAGATAAGGGGAACCCATTTGACTGGGGCAAAATTTCTGCTGATTCAAAAATTTTATGATAAGATTATAGATTTACACCTAAACATTTTCGTATGTTAAAACCTGACGGACATATACTTATCCTTTGTATGGAATGGTTGCCGTATGAAGATAAAATCGCAAGGGCAAGAGGGGCTTTATGGGAACAAGAGCATAAAAAGTTGCTTTCGGAAATCGCGCCGCAGGAATTTGACATTTTGCACTATGCGGCAATTGCTGCGCTTAAAGTAAAAAAATGACATAGATTGTATTTTAAACCAAAAAGGAGGCATCCAAATGATGAAAACGATAAGATTATTATATCCTGATTTTGTCAGCGGCGGGCTGGATGAATACTATTTTGGCGCAAAGCTTATGGAGCGCATCTTGCCCGAAAATAAAAACCAGCCGGTCATACCGGTGGATATCGCCCCGCCTGACGGCAGGGAAAGGCCCGTAACAGATGGTATCTACGCAAAAGACGAGGTGCTTGCAGGGATAACGGACGCCATGGCAAAACTTGAAAGGGAGCAGGCGGACAAGGTTATCACGATTGGCGGAAACTGCTTGGTATCGCTTGCGCCGTTTGACTATTTGCACGGGATATATGAAAATGCAGGTATCATCTGGATAGACGCCCACCCAGACGTATCGACGGCGGCGGACGGGTACCCCAACGCGCACGCGATGGTACTCGGTTCCCTTCTTGGGCACGGCGACCGCGCACTTTCGGATATGATAAGAAATAAAAAATTTAAACCGGATGAGATATTATATGTGGGATTGCAGGGGCTGCACGATTATCAGGCACGCTTTTTGGACGGGCTGCATGTGGATTATAAGGTGCAGACAGAGGCGTTCGTATCAAATGATGCTATCGCCGCATTTGCAAGAAATTTTGAGCACATCCTGGTCCACTTTGATATTGACGTGCTGGATGAAAAGCTGTTCCATTCCACCTATTTTGCAAACCCGGATCTTACCGGCGACGGTTCGGGCGGCGGAAAAATGACGACAGACCAATTGGCAGACGTGCTTGCCTGCATAAACAAGAATGCCGATATTGTAGGTTTTACGGTAGCGGAATACCTGCCGTTTGACGAATACCGGCTGCATAAGGTGTTTTCGGATATCGGGATATTTACTGCGTAATGGAGCTGTATAAAGGAATTCAGATAAATAACAAAAACAGGAGGTTATCCTAAAATGAAAAATATATCATTTGAAGGGAGAAGACTGGTGATAGGCTTAAAAAGAGGTACTGTAAAACTGGTATCCCATCAAGACAACTGGACGGACGAGGCGGACAAAACCATTGGGGAATTAAAACATCTATTAGGCGATATTGCTGTTGATATTCAGCATATTGGAAGTACGGCCATTCCGTCAATCCATGCCAAACCGATTATTGATATTGTCGTAGGCGTTCGTAGGCTAAATGATATTATGCCCTATATTGAAGTATTAAAGGAAAACGGTTTTATTTTCCGCGGAGAAGATGTTTCCGGGCAAATTTTATTTGTAATGGGCGATTTTGAAAAAGATTTACGGACACATCATATACATGTCGTCAAATGGAATGGGAGCGAATGGAATCATTATATCAATTTCCGTGATTATCTGATTGCTTTTCCTGAAAAAGCTATGATATACGATCATTGCAAACAAAGATTAGCAATGCAATTTTCAGAAGAACGCAAACGCTATACTGAGGAGAAGCAAAAGCTAATAGAGAAATTTCTTGAAGAATCGCGGTTATGGAAGGCTGTACAAAAGCGGTAAATCTGTATTTGTTGTTTAGTTAGAGAAAGCGGATTTTTTCGGAGGGAAATAATCCTATGTGTTTTTTAACAGATCAAGATGACAAGTTAATCGGGGAAGCGCAAAAAGCGATACAGTTAAATTATGATAAAAAAAACGAAAACCATACGGTGGGGGCAGCAATCCGGTGTAAAAATGGGAAAATATACACCGGCGTGAATGTTTATTCCCTGCATGGGGCATGTGCGGAGCAGGTGGCAATCGGAACGGCGATTACGAGCGGTGAAAGGGAGTTTGAAACAATCGTTGCAGTCCGCGGCAAAGATGGCGGGGAAATTATACCGCCGTGCGGCAACTGCCGCCAGATATTATGCGATTATATGCCGGAATGTGAAGTGATTATTTCCTTAGGCGGAGAGAACAAAAAAATCAAAGCAAAAGAGCTTTTGCCGTTCTCTTACAAAACAGAGAAATAACGGATACCAAATCCGGTTTACAGGAAAATACCCAACGGCTAATTTGGAAGGACAAATGATATGAAAATAACCGAAATAACAGACAGGAGCCCAATACTGATAAACCGATTATTAAACGTATGGGAAAGCTCTGTAAAGGCAACGCATTTGTTTTTATCGGCGGATGAAATAGAAAACATTAAACAGTATGTCCCGCAGGCCTTAACCGGTGTTCCTGTTTTGGTAATTGCAGAAGAGGAAAATGGGAATCCCGCAGGTTTCATGGGGATTGCGGGGCAAATGCTTGAAATGCTGTTTGTTTCAAACGAAAACAGAGGGCAGGGGATTGGGAAACGGCTATTGCAATACGGCATTGAAAAGTATCCAATAAACGAACTTGCCGTAAATGAACAAAACCCGCAGGCAAAAGGGTTTTATGAGCATATGGGTTTTGAAGTTTATAAACGGGCAGACCATGACAAGCAGGGAAACCCCTATCCGCTTTTATACATGCGCCTTACGCGGAAGCCTTTGGAATCTATCTGATATTGGAGCGAACCAAATGAACACACCGGCTTTGGAAACAGAACGTTTGATTTTAAGAAAGTTTACGGAAAAAGATATGGAAGCCCTTCTCCTCATCCTTAAAGATGAGGAAGTCAATCGGTTTTTGCCGTGGTATCCTGTAAAAACTTTGGAAGAAACCAAGAAATTTTATGAAGAACAGTACGCTTCAAAATATGCCCGGCCGCAAGGCTATGATTACACAATCTGCCTGAAAGAGGATAATTACCCGATTGGCTACATAAAAGTCGATATGGAGGACCATCACGATTTTGGCTATGGGCTCCGCAAGGAATTTTGGCATCAGGGGATTGTCACTGAAGCAGGCAAAGCGGTTCTTGAGCAGGTGAAAAAGGACGGCCTTCCCTATATCACGGCAACGCATGACAGGAACAATCCCAGAAGCGGCGGCGTCATGCGGAATGTGGGGATGAAATACCAATATTCCTACGAAGAGCAATGGCAGCCCAAAAACTTTTTGGTTACCTTTCGGATGTACCAGCTAAATCTCGACGGCAGCGAAAGCCGGGTTTATAAAAAATATTGGGACAATTCGGCCGTGCATTTTATTGAACCAAGGTTATAAACCGTTTGAGGAAGTGTAGTATTTGCTGTGATGGCCCTGCAGGATTTTTTGGGAGCCCTGGTGCGGTCCGAGCGTTTCTGTATCATTTTTGGACAGTACAGCCATTGGCAATGCTCCCCGTCATGTTTTCAAAAGATGGGATATCATCATTTCCCGCAAATGCAAATAAAAATCCGGTGAATCTGGGCAATACTGGAATGTGATTGGCTGGCCGGCAGTGTCTTGCAATAAAGATTCCACAGCAGGGCGCCCAATTGCATGTTCTAATTGCCGTAAAAGCTGCAAATCCTGTAAGGCCTCATAAAAGACCTTTAACCGGATGCTTGGGATGACCGTATCTCGGTAGGGGTAAACACTAAACGCATCGCCGGAAGGGAAGGATTCCCCGGCATCTGTAATATGGTAAGGGTCAATGATATGCTTGGATAGGCGTGTATAATAGAAATTGTATCCCCAATGCAGGAACCCGCGGATATTGCCTGTATAAAGCTGCACGCCCAAAATCCGCGTCCGTTTGGACGGCATGGCAAAAAAGCGGTTGCTGACATGCTGGCACTGCCCGCCGCAATAATAGCACCATAGGTTGTCAACCGTTGTTTCTTCTAAAAAGGGTTGGATATGATCGGTGGATACAACCGGGTTCTTTACAAGCCCATCCTTCCAATAAGCGATATCCGACAGGGCGTCTATGATCGGATAGCCTTTCAGAAGGCCTGCTACCATTTCTGCCGCCGCACGGTAAGATGGGATATCTTCGGCGGACGGTTCATCCGAAACATGAAAGAATATCTTATCCTGCAGCCCCATTTTTGTAAAAAAGGATACCAATGCTGGCAAAAACGATTGCAAAAATTCGGCATATGCAGGGCTTTGCGCCGGCGTATCCCATCCAAAGAGCTGTGTTTGTTTCCCTTTTACCTTTGCCATAACTTTTGGCGCTGCGTGAGCGCCCCACTGTGTAAATAAATGGCTGATTTCAAAATATTGGATTCCACAGGATTGTGCGGTGCGGACAAAGCGCGCCAGCTTATCCCAGCCGAATTGGTAGCTGCCGTTTATGATATGGATATCCACCAGTTGTGTGGTTGGCCGCTGCCCGCCGATTTTGGTGTCCAAAGGCGGTGTCAAAACCGGGGTTAACAGCATGTTTACGCCATGTTCTGCGGCCATGCGGATATACTGTTCTATCAAACGCCAATGCGCTTCTGAGTAAATAGGGACCGTATGGATATCTGCGATACAATCTACGTGAAGCCATTGCGTATAAATTAGCGTTTGTTTTTCCAGCGTAATCGGAAGGATATCCAATTGCATCGTTGCTGTGCCAACCGTGAAATCCCCCTGTGTAAAAAAGAATCGTATGGGATATTTGCCTGCCGGGATACCGGCTGGGATACGGATGCTGATCCATAAGGTCTGCCAGCGGCCCGGGAAGGCTTCTATTTCATTTGACTGTACCGGGAACAGCGGGTCTGGGAAAAGGCCGGGCTGTGTGGAAAGATATTGTGAATCCACCCGCTCCGGATAAGCCGGGAGCGCCGACGGTACCTGGCCGACGCGGTATATGGAGATCCATGCCTGCAAGGGGGATTCCAATGCCCATGTGAAATCCTGCGGCAGATATTCCCCTTCTTGCATACAGGAAAAGGCAATCTGGTAGGACGCTTCTCCGCCCAATACCGCTTGTAAAGAGGAAATTTCTTTCCCCTGAGGTTCGGCGTTTAAAAAAACTTTTTCCAGCGATGAAAGCTGTTTGATTTGCAGTTTAAACATGTGGTGTGACCTCCTCTATGTTTATATGACGCTTGGCCCAGAGTATGGGCCGGTATTTTTGATGCGGATGGTAACGGTTGTTCCGTGGTTTGGGGTGCTTTGATAGGACAATCCATACCGCTCCCCATATTCCAGCACAAGCCGTTCATTGACATTATAAATCCCATACCCGCTTCTAAAATGATCCTGTGAAGTTTCTTCCTCTTTCTTTAAAGGGTCAAAATCCATCCCGCGGCCATTGTCCGACACGATGAAACAGATGTCATCCCCATCCAGGAATCCGCGGATGGTAATCAGCCCCATATAATCAATGTTTTCAAAGCCGTGGCTGATTGCATTTTCTACCAAAGGCTGGAGGATGAGCTTTAATGTCTGAAGCGGCAGGATGTTTGGGTCGATATCGAATGTTACTTCAAATAAATGCGGGAACCGTATTTTTTCAATTAATAAATAATTCCTGACATGCTCCAGCTCCGTTTCAATACTGATGATGGTTTTGCCATCGTGAAGGCTGATGCGGAAAAACGTCCCAAGGGCATGGATAATGTCTGCCACGTCTTCATTCCCTTTTAATTTCAGTGTCCAACTGATATTGTCCAGTGTGTTATAAATAAAATGCGGGTTGATTTGTGCTTGCAGTGCGTTCAGCTCTAATGTTTTTTGCTTTTCCATAATTTGTTTGTTTTTTTTCATCAAACTATCGATCCGTTTTGTCAAAGCTTCAAAACTGGTAGAAAGCTGCGTGACTTCGCTAATGCCTTTCAAGATAACCGGGGCAGTTTTTTCTTCTGCGACAAACTCATTCATCGCGTTATTTAAAGACAACAGCCCCTGTATAAAGCGCCTGGAAGAAAATACCGCAATGGCAAGCGAACCGATGATCAATATAGACAGCAGCAGGGAAAACCCCATATTTAAATTTTGGAAGGTGCGGTTTAATTCTTCATAGGAAAAGACGCCGTTGATTTCCAATACATCTTTCAATGCCGTGCATGTTACCGGGGTTTTACTAAACATATATTCCCCGTTTTCTGTAGTAAACCCATCGTTACTGCCTGATAAGATTGGCATATAGACAGTAGCGCCAATCCGCTGTGCTTCCGGATGGGAGATGATCTGCTGGTTGAGGGTAATAAAAAACAAACGCGACGCTTCGGTATTTTCTTTGTAAATCGCATGCAGCATGGGTTCTTCCACATGGAACAGGAGGTAGCCCAAGTCATACCGGTTTGTATAGTGATAGTACTTTTTGCCAAAGACTAAGTAGTTACATAGATCCGGCGAACGCCAGGTACTGCAATACCGGAATGCAATTTTCTCACATTGCGCAAGCGCCGGCTGGTATTGCTCGTACGGCGGTTTCCCGGACGCATCAATATCCGGATGCATATAGCAATAGGATTCCCCGCTGTAGGTATGGATTTCAATCCCTTTCACTGCGCTGTTCGGGCTTAAAAAATTGGAAAGGATTTGTTCGATTTGCCCCGTTTTGTTTTCCGGCGGTACCGATTCATCAAGCAGCAGGTTGTAAAGCTCTTGATAAGATAGGATATTGAAGGACAGGGTGTTTAAATGGTTAAAAAAGGATTCCATATTATATTCAAACCCGGCGTATATTGAATCCAGGTATTCAGAAGTATAATCCTGCTTGACAATATTGTACGAAAAGGTATAAATGAGCATGGATACCAGCAAGGCTGGCAGTAAAATAAATAAAAGGATATAGATTGCCAGCGTTTTTCGTATGGATATTTTTTTAAATGGGTTCCGTAGACGCCGCATAACCGTTTCCTCCAAAGGGGTAGCTCTTCTAATTTTTTGCCCGGTAATAATAGGACGGGACGTGGCCTGTGTATTTTTTTAATAATTTGGTAAAATACTTGGTATTTTGAAAGCCGACGGCAATGGATATTTCATAAATCTTTTTTTGCCCCTCCTGCAAAAGCAGGATTGCCTGTTTTAAACGGTAGCTTGTCAGCGTATCGACAAAGGTTTTCCCAGTTTCTTCTTTAAAAAGTTTCATCAAATAGGATGTGCTGATATACAGCCGCTCGGCCACTTGCTTGATATTTAATGGGGTAGCATATTCATGAAAAATGATGAGCATGGTTTTTTGAACAAGCGGATGATAGTTTATAATTTGCAGCATATCGTCGTGCGCTTTTAAATCGGTAATCAATTTTTGGACACGCTGCTGTAAATCCGTACTATCTGCAATAGGTTTTTGTTTTTCGTGCGGTTCCAGCATACGGCCGAATATAACCGCCTGTAATTCCGGGAGTGGGACAACCTGCTGGCCAATCCCTTTTTCCAGCAGTGAATAATATTCCGATATCTTGTTTTGCATGTTTGGTTTTGACAATGCATAGGTATTTGCCCGGACCAATTGCATGGCTTTATCGTAATTTTTTTCTGACAGGAGCCGGACGACTTCCGTGGTTTCTTTTTGGATGGTTTCAAACGATACGCTGATGGATTCTTTAAATTCATACCGTTTTCCCGTTCCAAACAGCAGGCGCTGGTCAAGCGCTTCTTCCGCCTGCCGGTATGCACGGTGCAGCATCTTGATGTTGTGAAATACCATGCTGATCCCGGCGCTGTAGGTTCCGCTGCCCGGCGGTTTGGAAAACTGTGCTGCAATAGACGTCAGAAGGGGATGTTCTGCAAGGCTGGAAGGGAATTGCTTTTGAAAGATCAGCAGCGCCAATCTGCCAGGTTCCTGCATGTATACGAATACCTGTTCGTCAGATTCCTGGGCGCAATGTTCCGCCGCGCGGTAAAGGGCGGCGGCTTCTTTTTTATCATCTGCTAGCAGCAGGCAGACAATAAACCGCCCGGATGGCAGGTATTGTTCATATGTTGCGCAGCACCGGCGGATTTTTTCTTCTGTCAGCGGCATTTCCTTTAGCAGGGCGGCAAAAAAGCCGGTATTTTGTGTGAAACGGTATGTTTTTAAGGCGCGTTCGGTTTTGCGGTGCATCAGGATTTTTTCGCGGCAGGTATTTACCGCGTCAATCAATTCACTGTTTTTGATGGGTTTTAGCAAATATGCGCTTACGCCGTATTCCATTGCTGTTTTTGCATATTTGAAATAACTGTATCCGGAAATGATAATGATTTCCATATTTGGTTTGGATCGCTTGATATCCTGTATGAGCTGCAATCCGTTATAACTGGCCATGCGGATATCGGTTATCACAATATCAGGGGAAAGCTCTTCAATGAATTTTAAAGCCTGTAGCCCGTTTTCCGCTTCCCCGATTACATCACAGCCATACCGGTTCCAGTCGATGGTTGTATGCAGCCCTTTCCGGATGATTTCTTCATCATCAACGATGAGGATTGTCAACATGCGGGTTTTCCTCCTTAAAGTAAGCGTTAATCTTTTGATACAGTAAATCAAGCTGCAAAGTAATATTCCGGGTAATCATGCGGATGATAACGGCGCCGAGTGAAACAAACAGGAAAAATGCGGCAATGAGCATCAGCGCGAGCAACATGGTTTTTTGCTTGATGCTGTCCAGCGGATGGTACAGGCCAATCGCCAGGTCGCCGTCTGCAAGCAGGTTGTAATCCATTGCATAACCGGGAGTCAAAACTGGTTTTGGGTTTTTCTGGATGTATTGCTGCAGTTTTTCGCCATTGCCGCTGCCCTCCCTGGAGAAAAGCAGGAAGGGCTGCTGGTTTTGCCCATTGCACAAAACCACGCCGGAACTGCTGGAATATGGGTTATCTTTTTGTAAAAACAATTCACGGACAATGGCTTCGATATTGATGGATATCAAAAGGTAAGCGCTTGGTTGTTGGCCGGTATGATGGATGGCCCGGACGTATAATAATTGGGTGGCGCTGTCCTGCGGTTTGTTTTGGGACAGTAAAAACCAGGAGCGGTTTGCAGCGATTGCCGATTGGAATGTAGGGTTGTCCTTTAAATCCCCAAATACATACCGGCTGGGATTGTCATAGAAATATTCAAGGCCATTGCTGCAAAGCAGCCATACGTTTGAAATAAAAGGATGCGTCTGGGATAATGTGCGCAGGGTGTCCTGCAAAGACAACTCATATTGGGCCGACTCAGCCGATTCTGCAATGTGGTAACGGAACACAAATAAATCAACGGTCTCTTCCACATATTGCAGGTTGGTATCGATATCGCTGCAAGCCTGGTCGTAATATTGCAGTAATTTTTCGTAAAATTCGGTGCGGATAAAATGCGAGTAGACGAGATACAGTGTGATAAATGCAAAAAAGAACACGGTAACGGTCACAAGAAATAGTTTTGCATTCAGCCGTTGTCCCAGTTCCTTGTGCATGGCTGTCCCCCCCTGTATATCCGTGTTTTAAAAGATAGACGGTATCGTATTTACGGTAAATTTATTATACCGCACAATTTAAAAAATGGAAAGGGAAAATCAAAAGACAATAGAAAAGTACCCCTTTTTCCAGAATTGTATCCTTGTTACCGCCTGGGGCGGATGTTAAAATAAGACCATCTCAAGAAAAAGGGGGAAATACGATGGCCGGGAAAATAAAAAAGGTCAATGGTTTTCACAGTATCCCGGAATCGGTATCGATACCGGGGCGGCAGGATACGCTAGGGCAGAGGTTGTGGAAAACCCTCCGGCATGATTGGGCGGCGTGGCTTTTGTTCCTGCCGGCAATCCTGTTGATGTATTTTGTTGTTTGGCGCCCTATCGCCATGGGGGCATTATATTCTTTTATGGAAATGAAAGGGTATACGCCGGTCCGGTTTGTAGGGTTTGAAAATTATTTAACAATACTGCGGGATACTGAGTTTGTGAAAACGTTGATCAATACGGTTTGGTATGTGGTACTTTCCCTTGTGGTTGGTTTTTTGCCGCCGGTTCTCATTGCAATTGTGCTAAACGAAGTGGTGCATGGGCAGCGGTTCTTTAAATTTGCCGTGTATTTTCCATCGGTTGTCCCCGCGATTGTCGTTTCTATGATTTGGACGCTGGTATACGCCCCTGACGCAAGCGGGCTTTTCAATATGATTTTGGAGAAATTGGGGTTTGAACCGTATGTCTGGCTGCAAGACACGCGGTTTACCATCTTATTTATTATCATATCCACAACTTGGCATGGATTTGGGGCGACTACCATGTATTACCTGGCGTCGCTGCAAAGCGTCAAGCAGGAACTGTATGAAGCGGCAGTGATTGACGGCGCCGGCCTGTTCCGCAGGCTCCGCACCATTGCGCTTCCGCATATATCCGGTATTATGCTGCTTTTTTTGGTCAGGCAGATTATCAGCGTGTTCCAAATCATGGTAGAGCCGCTTGCTATGACTGCCGGCGGGCCGAATAACGCCTCGCTTTCCCTGGCGCTGCAGGCATACCGCTATGCATTTGTGTATTTTAAACCGGCGGAATCCATTGCGCTTTCTATGGTTACATTCGCGATCTTAATGGTTTTAACATTATTCTATTTCCGGCTGGAAAAACGGATCGATGCCGCATAAGGGTTGAGGGGGGATTACAGTGAGGATATATGAGAAAAAAACATCCGGCGCGCTTACCCAGTTGGAATTGAAGCAGGCACGGTATCAGGTGGTATATTGGTTATTGTTTGTGTTTTTGTTATTGATTACTGTTATTTGCCTGCTGCCAACTATTTGGGTATTGCTTTCCGCATTCAAAAGCACAGAGGAATACTTGCGCACGCCGCCAACCTTTTGGCCGGAAGAATGGCATTTTGAAAAATTGGCGAAGGTTTGGGAAAAAGGGAACTTCCTGCGGGTGTATTTCAATACCATTGTTATGGCGGCCGGCAACCTGGTATTTTGTATTTTAAGCTGCGGCTTGGCAGGATATGTCATATCCCGATTGAAACCCAAAGGGAGCAGGGCGGTATTTGCCGTCATTTTATGGACCTTGATGATGCCAAATACCGTCAGCCAGGTGCCGCTTTTTATGACGTTCCTAGACTTCCCGTATTTACATTTCAATCTGTCAGATACCTATTTCCCTATGTGGATGATGGCGGGCGCCAATGCGTTTAATATCCTGTTGTTTAAAAGCTCGTTTGACGCAGTCCCAAAATCATATATAGAAGCCGCGCGGATAGACGGGGCGAGGAACACGACAATTTTTTTCAGGATTGTAGTGCCGTTGTCCATCCCGGTGATTATGGTTGTCAGCATATTTACCATCAACGCAACCTGGGGTGATTTTTTCTGGCCTTACCTTATCATCAAAGAGCCAAGTATACAACCCCTTGGGCTGAAAATATTTGAATTGGAATCCCAGTTGACAGTAGACGAGTATATGACGGCATTGCTCTTTTCTATATTGCCATCGGTAATCATTTACCTGTGCTTGCAGGATTACATCATGAAAGGGGTTTCGGTAGGCGGTATCAAAGAATAAGGAAGGAGGAGTAAAATGAAACAGTTAAAACGTTGGCTCAGCTTGGTTTTACTATTGGCGCTGACGGCTGCAGCGCCGCCGGCAAACACAGCTTTTGCAGCGGATATCACAGAAGCATATATCCAGATGGACGAAAGCGGGGGCGACAGCCATATCAAGGCGGCGCACAAGTATGAGGATGTAGAGCCCATTGTAGCGGAGTATGAAGGGCGCAGCAGCTGGGAAATGAACAACAAAAACGGGGATGGAAGGCTTTACATCATGTTCGATTTGGGCAGGGGGTTTATGTATAACCTGATGGACTGTTCCAATGTCGAAGTAGAAATTGAATACTTCGATTCAGGCATCAGCAGTTTCAACTTGGAGTATGACAAAGGTGACGGGGCGGTTGGGAAAACCGATTTGGTGTATTTGAGGGATACCGGCCGCTGGATGTCAGAAACCTTCCTGCTGGAGGCGCCGCGTTTTTCCGATGGCCTGTCCGGCTTTGATATGCGGCTGTGCCTGGCAGGTTCTATTGATTCTACAGTAGAGAATTATGCGCTTATCGGCGGGATCCGTGTGAAATATGCCGCTTCCCGCGCGCCGGTAGAAATCGCTGTGGCCTCTGACGCGGTTGGCCATATCTTTTACAACGATGAGCCCATGCTGTTTGACGTGACGCTGCAAAACCGGGATTTTGCCGACTGTGCATTCCAGCTTAAAAGTACGCTGCTTGCCAGCGACGGCAGCGTGGCGTGGGAACAGGTGCAGGATGAGGCGCTGGGCCGGAACGCAACGTTAACGCTGGAAATCCAGCCGGAAAGCATGCGGTTTGACACCTACATATTAAAACTGGAAGCATTTGACGATGCCGGGACGGTGTATTCCAGTATCCAGCGGCAGGTTGCACGGGTGAACGCCGTAGAGGACGGGTATAACAACCCCAGGATTGGGATTAACATGCATGGGGACCGCGAACCGGACACCGTGCCTGACCAGACGAATTTAGTGGATAAAATCGGCCTGGGTATTATCCGCGGTGGCCCGCCGTGGCATTTGTACGAGGAACGCCCGAAAAATTACAACCTGGACACATGGTTTAGGGAACAGCTTATTCAATGCAAAGAGCTGGGGATTGATATCCTGTATCCGGTTGCCTATGGCTGCCCGGGCGTATACGGCGAGCAAAGCGACCCGCCGGCAAATGATGAAACGCTGAAAGCATACTGCGATTATGCAGAACATTTTGTAAACGAGACGAAGGACTATATCAAATATTTTGAAATCTGGAACGAATATAATATCCCGGCATTTAACGGCTTGGGATTGCCCCCGTCGCAATACAATAAAATGGCGATGGCGGTGTCGGAGTCCATTTGGAAAAGCTCCCCGGACGCGGAGATTATTGCGTTCAGCCCGGCCGGCGTTGCCGCACCCTGGGTAGAACAGATCATTGAAGCCAATCCGGCGATGATGGATTCGTTTACCCATGTCGGTATCCATCCCTATCCGTGGAGCGAGCGGTTTGAAGGTTCCGGGAAGGAACAGGAATTCCTGACGTTGCTGGATCTCATCAAAAAATATGATCCGGAAGGGCGCAAATACTGGGCGACCGAAATGGGCTGGACGTCTGCGTCGGCGTGGAACCTG
Organism: uncultured Clostridia bacterium; assembly: GCA_937959315.1. Lineage (GTDB taxonomy): Bacteria > Bacillota > Clostridia > UMGS1810 > UMGS1810 > CALGRC01. The sequence continues at coordinate 17,503 of CALGRC010000179.1, forward strand.
GATGAGGATGACCAGGCAAACTGGAGCGT
>CALGRC010000180.1 GCA_937959315.1 uncultured Clostridia bacterium
CTTTGCCGTCATCATGAAACCGATCCAACTGTGTCTGGATTTGTCTTTCCAGTTTTTCATGTTCCACTTTACAGTCTGCCAGGCAATTCTTGAATGTTTCATTTGAAACATGCCCCATGACATCACCAATTGCAGAAACACCCATTTTAATTCCGGCATCACATTCCCGCAGCAATTTGATTGTATCCTGTTCAATCATCTTTTCCACCTCCTCAATATTGCAGTATACCCCAATTTAAAAATAATATCATCATACGAAAAAATAATGATTTCATTGCAAAGGTATTTCAAATAAACCCTCTCATGCCCCTGCTTGTTCCAAGGAAAGTAATTTTATTTTTTTGTCTAAACCGCCTGCGTATCCTGTCAAACTGCCATTTGTGCCGACCACCCTATGACAGGGAATGATCAAAGATATTGGATTATGCCCGACCGCGCCGCCCACAGCCTGTGCAGACATTTTTGAAAGTCCCTCCCGCTCTGCTATTTCTTTGGCAATCTCACCATACGTCCTCGTCTGTCCGTATGGAATCTGCAATAAAACCTCCCAAACGGTACGGCGGAACGGCGTCGTTTCCAATGCCAACGGCGGCAAAAAATCCGGCGCTTTGCCGTCAAAATAAATATCCAGCCAGTGTACTGCCCGTTCAAAAACTGGCAACCCCTTTGTTTCGTATTCCCGGGGCAATGTACTGCCAAAATACTTTTGGCCATCAAACCACAAGCCTGTCAGCTCTGTCCCATTCGATGCAATGGTTATCCCGCCTAACGGCGAATGGTAACGGTATGCATATATCAAAGCCAGCACCTCCAAAAATAGCTGAAACCCGCTTTTTCCCTCTTGCAGCCATCAACCCGCCCGCTCCTGAAATTATGATTGCGGTTCAAATATTTTTCTAACAACCGTATTAAGCTGTTGTTCCAGCCCGCTAACATCTGCGTTAGAATTTAACTTAAATTGTTCATGTATTGTTTTAGAATACATTGCTATGTCCCTATGTGTTTGCTTATGTACGTCAAATTTGGGGATAGCCAAATATTTCAAAACATCTACCCCCCGGTTAGTGGATACAGCATATCCATCAATAATATTAACAATATCTATTGCATTTATAATACCGCAAATATAATGGGCTTCATCAACATTTTCTAAGCCAAGCATCAGAACTTTAGAATCAACCACGATGATTTTATCCTTACTGAATAAATCTTTGTCCGCATTAGGAATAGATTCAAGATATGAGCCAACCACAACAGCAGACATACTTCCCGTCTGTTCTTTCCATAAAACCTTATATGGAGCGTATGTATATTCTCCAACATTGTCTAACCGGTAATAAGGCTGTTTATCGGCGTTAAAAAACTTTCCGTTTTGTATTCGGCTCGCTAAAAGTTCATCGCGATAATAAGACAGCCATTCACTCGTTTTAGGAGCACTTTTTTCAAGTTCTTGAACCGGGATGCCGTATTTATATGTGGCTGTATGGGGAACCAGCATATACTCATTGGACTTCACTTGCCATTTGGCAATATTCCTTCCGCCAAGCATAGGAAATACATATGTTTCTTCAACTTTCCCTTTATGAATACCTTTTTTAATAAAATCCTTGCGCCTTTGCCTTTCAATGCAGTTTTCTATGAATAGCAACCCATCACGGCATCTGATAGGTTTCTTTAATAAGTATACCCCTTTTGCTCCTGCTGGTTCGATTCCTTTACGCCCGCTATAAAATCTCGGTTTCGTTGGGTCTAATACTTTATTGGCAAAATCCATATCCTCTAATGTAAGCCATGATGATTGCTTGTCATTGCCATCTACCGGCTGGGCAGACAACATGTGTGAAGTTAGTTTTTTTTCGATAGCCGCCCACTTCGCATGGGAATCAAACGAGGATTTTTTCCCGATTTGATTCCATATTTTATAAGCATGCATAGGATACTTCATTTCTACGCCTTTTATAATTTTAATTACGACCGTAGGGATCGTAAACAATTTAACCTTAGAAAAGTCATCTACCCTGTCTATTGCAAAAGGCACATTTTGTCCAAAACGGGTAATGCAGCATTTTCTGAAACCTTCCCCGCCTTTTGTAGATTTCAGAAAGGAAGCGGGAAGTAAAAACACCATGGTTCCGTTATCCTT
>CALGRC010000181.1 GCA_937959315.1 uncultured Clostridia bacterium
CAAGGCAAACGGGCGTTTAATGACGAACATGCGGATATCATTGTGCGGGATGATAGCGCATGGGTGGATCGTTATAAGACCTTTTGGCTTTCTAAGCGGCCGGAAAAGGCAGGCAGCCGGGGGACGCTGGCAATGTATCCGCGCGTATGTACCATGGCTGAGGTATATATTAAGCAGTGGGGACGGTATATCCGTGTGTTCAATACCCATTTGGATCATGTGAGTGCGTTGGCACGTGTACTGGGGGTGCGCATTATTTTGGAATATATGAGCCGCTATAACCGCCAAGCGCCTATGCCGACCATTTTGATGGGGGATATGAACGCCAAGCCTGGCAGCCGGGCTGTGCGCATTTTGCGAGAGAATCTGCATTTTCATAGCAATATTCATCTAAATGATGTCTACCTTTCGCCAAATGCTGTGCGCCTGCACAATACCTATCATAGTTTTAAGGGATTGGTGCGGGAAGAAAAGCAGCCCATTGATTATATTTTTGTATCGGATGAATTTGAAGTGGTAAAAACCGAAGTATGTACCGATAACTTAAATGGGCAGTATCCATCCGACCACTTTTTTGTTATGGCGACACTGCGGCTTAAATCGCCGCATATTGTGATATGAGGCGGTAAGGCTTAATGCCTTGCCGTTTCTAATTTCTGAGGATGAATGGAGGGGACGCCAAATATGCTGCATTTGAGGGAAGCAATTGTAGTGGAAGGGCAGTATGATAAAATTAAATTGAGCGGTCTGGTGGATACTGCGATTGTAACGACCGATGGGTTCCGTATTTATAAAAACCCCAAAAAAGTCGAGCTGATCCGCCGCCTGGCCCGGCGGGATGGCGTCATTTTGCTGATGGACAGCGACCGTGCCGGGTTCCAAATCCGAAATTATGTGCGGAATTTGGTGGGGGATGCATATGTGAAACATGCGTATATACCTGATGTGCCGGGAAAAGAGCGCAGAAAAAGGGTTCCCTCGAAAGAGGGCTTTTTGGGGGTTGAGGGAATTAGCGATGCAGTGATAATAGAAGCGCTTTTGGCTGCGGGTTGTACGCAGAGGCAAGAGGGAAACTGCCGCCGGATTACCAAGGCGGATCTATTTGCTGCGGGTTTGAGCGGTGCGCCTGAAAGCGCCGTGCACCGGGAGGCGCTGTGCCGGCGGCTGGGGCTTCCCCGGCGCCTTTCTGCGAATATGCTGTTGGATGTGTTAAACCGGTTGTATGGATATGAAGAATATCAAAAATTAATACAGGAATAATGAATGGGAGGGAGCCTATTGGACAATCCGTTGATATTGGCATTATTGGGGACGGGGTTTACGTTTTTTGCAACGGCGGTTGGCGCAGCAGTTGTATTTTTTGTGCGGCGGGATATCCGGCCGGATTTTCAAAACGCTTTTTTGGGGTTTGCGGCTGGGGTAATGATTGCCGCGTCGGTTTGGTCACTGCTTATTCCGGCAATGGAAATGTCGGCACAGCAGGGAGGCAGTAAATGGCTTCCGGCTGTTGGCGGCTTTTTGGCTGGCGGGGCGTTCTTGCTGTTGCTCGATAAACTATTGCCGCATTTGCACTTAGGGGCCGATAAACCAGAAGGGTTAAAAAGTTCGCTCAAACGCACCACTATGCTGGTCTTTGCAGTGACGCTGCATAATATTCCTGAAGGCATGGCGGTTGGGCTGTCATTTGCCCTGGCGGCAAACGGCGGCGAACAGACAACGTTGGCAGCGGCGGTAACGCTGGCAGTTGGTATGGCGCTGCAAAATTTACCGGAGGGGGCAGCGATATCGCTGCCGCTGCGCAAAGAAGGGCTGTCAAAGCCAAAATCTTTCCTCTATGGGGCGCTTTCTGGCGTCGTAGAACCTATTGCAGGGGCACTGGGAGTCCTGCTGGCAGTTACAGTTGCGCAGATGATGCCGTTTTTGCTGTCTTTTGCGGCAGGCGCTATGATTTATGTCGTGGTAGAGGAGCTTATTCCAGAGGCCAATACAGGCACACATTCAAACGCCGGTACCATTGGCGCCATGGCTGGGTTTGCGTTAATGATGCTGATGGATGTGGCGCTAGGATAATCAGATTGCCCCTTGGTGATAATAATAAATGGCCAAACAGGAAAGATAGTTTTGGGTATTGTCATATGTGTCTTGAAAGTCGATGGGAAATAACTCCTTGATACGGTCGATGCGGTAAGTGACGGTATTGCGGTGGATAAACAGGCGTTGGGCTGTTTGCTGTACGCTGCGGCCGGTGTGCAGGTAATGAAAGAGGGTTTTTAAATAATCGGTATGGTTGCGCCGGTCATATTCCCGTATTTTCATGACTACATCGGTGCAGTAAAATTCAAGCTGTTTGCGCGGGACGGAAGAAATGAGCCGGATAAGCTTGTACTTGTCACACAGCACTAAGGGGCGGGTTTCATGAACCATGGCGGCCAAATCCAAAGTGCGGGCTGCCTGCGTGTAATAACCAG
>CALGRC010000182.1 GCA_937959315.1 uncultured Clostridia bacterium
CAGGTGGTGGTCGGTGATGACCAGGTCCACCCCCAACTGGGCGGCCAGCTGAGCCTCGGCCAGGGCCGAGATGCCGTTATCCACCGTGATGATGAGGGAAAAGCCCTTTTCGGCCGCGGTGCGCACCGCTTTTTCCGAAAGGCCATAGCCCTCCCCTTCCCGGCTGGGCAGCATGCATTTCACATTGGCCCCCATCCCCCGCAGATGGTCGGCCAGAAGGGCGGTGGCGGTGACCCCGTCCACGTCATAATCCCCAAAAATGAGGATGTTCTCTCCCCCGTCCACCGCCTGCAGGATCCGGGCCACCGCCTTATCCATATCCTTGAGCAGGAAGGGGTCGCTGAGGGGGGTGTTTTCCAGCAGGGTCTCGTTGGCCTGAGCCTCGCTTTCCACCCCGCGGGCCGCCAGCAGCCGCGCCAGCAGCGATGCGCCGTCCTTATTGTCCAGCTCCCGCATTGCCTCAGCGCTTGTGTTCTCATCTGCACAGCGGCGCAAAATTTCCACCGTCCGCGACAGCGTCAGCACCCCTTCGGTTACCAGGTCAATGCCGTCAATATATGCAATGGGCGGGATGTTGGGGTCAATGTAATCCAAACTGGTGGTAATGGGCCGTCCAATTTCCCGGCTGAGCATGTTGGAAGTGGAACCGCCGCACACCGCTTTTTTGCCGGGGCTGCGCATAAAATCATGAACCATGCCCGCGTCCTTTTCCCTGTCCACCGGTGTGCCAGACAGCAAATTGACCGTTTTCTGCGGCAGGATTTTTGCCACCAGAACGGTGGTATCATCCCCCGGCTTGGACATATACAAATTGTCGCAAACCTGCGACAGCCCCAGCGCAATCCGCGACGCTGTCGGCTCGGTTTTGGACAGGCTGCGGATATATTCCGCCGCATTGTCCCAGCCCCACCCAAAGTCCAGCACAGCGCCCACGCCGGCAAACACCACGCCGTCGCTGACGATCCCGAAAACATCGCCCAGCGTAAAGGAAAACCGGCATTCCCGGACATTTTTCCCCGATATCATCCGGTCTTCCATCGGCAGGTCAATCAGCTTGCCATCCCGGACAAAAATAAGGGATGGATTGTCAAATTCTACCACATAAGCTTCACCGGTGTAGAAAATCTGCAAAATGGTAAAGGTGGAATAGGCCAGCCCGCGCACACTGCAAATGGGCAGCGTTTTGGCAATGGTTTCCACCGCTTCTTCCACATGCGCGCCCTCTTTGAGCATGGTGCCGATGATTTTGGAGGTGAGCGTGGACAAAATATTGGCCTTGACACCGCTGCCCAAGCCGTCGGCCAGCACGAGGATCATGGAATCGGCTGTCCGGATGATTTCCACCTTATCGCCGCACAGCTCCTCGCCTGCCTTCAACAGGCTTTTGTACGAAACGTCGATAAAAAATTTCACGGCAGGCCACCCCCTTTATGCATCGTCCTCGTTAAACAGAACCATATCCTTGAGCTTGGTGAGCGTTACCTTGGTTTCCGCTGTCGTCTCGCCCAAAAGGCTTGCAATTTCCTGCGCCACCACCATTTGTTTGTCAATGACCCCCTGTGCCATTTTGATGGTCTCCAGCCGCAGATGGTTCATCTGTTCCGCCTCTTTTTCTTCGTGCGTCACATCACGGAAGATACCCATGACCAGCTGCTGGTTGGGCACGAACAAAATGGTCTGCTCGGTCACAAGGTCATATTGCTTGTACTCCACCTTTTTGTTGACAATACTTTCCCCCGACTGCCACACAAATTCAAAATCGTCAGTGTCGATAAATTCATACAGATACCGCCCCATGGCCTCGGCCTTGGAGGTATGGAACATTTTTTCAAACGCGCTGTTAAGCTCCCGGATTTTATATTCCTCGTCAATCGCCAAAATCACGTTTGGTGTGTTGTCCAAAATCACATTGGCCAGCGACTGGGCGCGCTCGTGCATATATGGCAGGCACATATACAGCTCTGCCTTGCCTTTGTACACGGCAATGGCCTTTTCCCGGCAGGACGGATACCCGCATGCGCCGCAGTTGAGCTCGTCCATTTTGGTTTCCTTGCCGATTTTGCGCAAAATGGCACGGATTTCCTCCTCGGTCGGCTCTTTTTCGTGTGTGCTGCGGTCCATAAAGGTCTTATGTATGTCAAACTCCTCCAGCAGCTCCAGCGCCTCGCCGTCCTGGTTGGTTTTGGCATAGTCAATGACCGTGCCCTTGGTTTTGAATTTTTCAAAGGGCGCGCTGTTTTTCAGCGGCCCGTTGATGCATCCGCCCGTACAGGCGTTCATTTCAATAAAATACCCCTTAAGCTCCCCTTCGCGTATCGCGTCCAGCGACAGCATACATTCCTCAATGGAATCCACACTCAGCAGCGTATACTTTTCCGGCGCGCCGTATTTTTTCAAATCCTTTAAAATACCCGCCGTCACCGGATAAATACGTGACAAGCCGGAATTCCCGCGCGAAAACGCCTCTGGCTCCAGATCGCCCGGCACAATGTTTTCATCCGACAGCCACTGCTGCACCTCTTCAAAATTAAGCACCGCGTCAATAGAACCGCCGCTGCGCGGGTCGGCCGCTTCAGCCATTTTGGAAATACATGGCCCAATAAACACCACCCGCACAGGCTTTTCGCCATAGCTCTGCTTAATCAATTTGCCGTGCGCTACCATAGGCGACAGCACCGGCGCCATACAGCCAATCAAATCGGGATAATATTTCTCTACCAGGGCATTGACGGTCGGGCAGCAGGTGGTAATCATGGTATCCATACTGCCATCCTCTGCCAGCTTATGGTATTCGCGCGTCACATAGGCCGCACCGACGGCAGTTTCCTCCACCGCGGCAAACCCCAGTTTTTTCAGCGCCGCCACCATCTGCCCAGGATGCCGGATATCAAACGACCCAATGAACGATGGAGCCAGCGATACGATGACCGTTTCCTTGCGGAAGAAAAAATCCTTTACAGTGTCCAGCATACTGTCCAGCTGCTTCGCATTCTGCGGACATGCCTCCAGGCATTTGCCGCACAGGATGCAGTCATCGCTGATGATTTTTGCCTGTTCCTCTTTAAATAAAATGGACTTGACGTTGCACACCCGGATGCACTTATAACAGTTTTTACAGCGCGCCTTTTTCAGTTTGATGACACTCATGCCTTGAGCCTCCCTTTTATCTGCGTTTCAAAAAACGATTCTACTGTTTCAGAGGTCACTGAAAACACCTCGTCCCCCACTTTGACCGACACGCCGCCGGCGGTACAGTTGCCCATGCAAAACGACCCTTTCAGGGATACCTGCCCGGTCAAATGATTTGCCGAAATCAGCCGTTCCAACGCCTGGATAATAGCGTGCGACCCTTTTAAATGGCAGGAGCTACCAATACAAACCATCACGTCCATATCAATCAAACCCCTTTCTCCTCTTGATATTTTTTTAACAATATCAAGGCACTTCTATGATACGCGATTGTACCCAAAAAGTCAATGCGTTTGTTTTATTATATCATAACTTTGTACATTTTGCAGTAAAAATCGCGTAAAACCTTTCATTCCCTGCACCGCCAGCCGCTTGCAATTTGGCGGGGTTTTTGGTATGATAAAGGCAGAGCGATTTGACAAAGGAGACGATAGCTTTGAGCGAAAATTGTACACACGATTGTTCCTCCTGCGGCGAGGCCTGCCCTTCCCGCAAGGTTGACCCCAAAGATTTTCTGGAAGCGCCCCATCCCGGCAGCAATATCAAAAAAGTTGTCGGGGTATTGAGCGGCAAAGGCGGCGTTGGCAAGTCGCTGGTCACTGGCCTTTTGGCCGTACTAGGGCAGCGGCAGGGGCTAAAAACCGCCGTTTTGGACGCCGATATCACCGGGCCGTCCATTCCAAAGATGTTTGGCGTACACCAAAAAGCCACCGGCAGTGAAACCGCTATTTTCCCAGTGGAATCGGCAGGCGGTATCCCGATGATGAGCATCAATTTGCTGCTGGACAATGAAACCGACCCTGTGATCTGGCGCGGGCCGATACTGGGCAATACCGTCAAGCAGTTTTGGACGGACGTTGCCTGGGGGGATGTGGATGTATTGTTTATCGACATGCCGCCGGGTACCGGGGATGTGCCGCTTACGGTGTTCCAGTCCATCCCGCTCGACGGGCTGGTGATTGTGGCATCCCCGCAGGAGCTGGTATCCATGATTGTGGCAAAAGCCGTTAACATGGCATCTGATATGGACATCCCCATTTTAGGGCTGGTGGAAAACATGAGCTACATGATATGCCCCGACTGCGGCAAGCAAATCAAGGTTTTTGGCGAAAGCCACATCGATGAAACTGCGGCCTCCTACGGCCTGCCTGTGCTCGCAAAATTGCCCATTGTACCGGAAATTGCCACGCTGTGCGACGCCGGACGCATAGAAGATGCCAAAGGCGGTTGGCTGGACAACGCCTTGCAAACCATTGCGGCATTATAAAAAAAGCACCCCGGAAAGCTTTCCGGGGTGCTTTTTTGACAGTATTTGGGCAAATTCCTGCAAAATCCCCCTTTTTCCCTTCCCTTTTGCAAAAAAATGTGATAGAATGATGATACTTGATTTTCGTAATGGAAAAGGAGCTTGATTTTGCATGCAAAAGCCGACGGCAAACGAACTTTTTAGCATCCCCAATATCCTCTCTTACATCCGGCTGCTGCTTATCCCGCTGTTTTTATATATTTCCTTTACCGCCCGTACGCAAAACGACTATTACCTGGCGGCATTGATTGTTTTGCTGTCCGGCCTGACCGATTTTGCCGATGGGTTTATTGCGCGCAAATTCCACATGATTACCAATTTCGGCAAAGGCCTCGATCCGGTGGCGGACAAGCTGACCCAGGCGGCCATCGTCATTGTGCTCATGTTCAAAATCAAATGGATGTTCCTTATTTTCATTTTGTTTGCGGTAAAAGAACTCACCATGGGCGCCAGCTATCTGTTTTTGCGCAAAAAAGGGCAAAAGCTGGACGGTGCACTGTGGTTTGGCAAGGTATCTACCACTGTTTTTTATGTGGCAACCTTTCTTATGATTGCCGTCCCGTCAGAAAATACCGGGCTGCTGTATACGTTGATGGCCATCGCAGGCGCTTTTTTACTATTTTCTTTTATTATGTACCTGCGGGTATATGTGCAGATGTACAAAAACCTGTGACCGCTGATTATTCGGCTGGGGATAAAACAAATTTCCAGGCGCAGGCACACGAAGCATCCGTCACATCTGGATAACAGCTCACACAGCTGCATGTAAACCTGTCGTCTATCACCCGCGCAAATTCTGAATACTCAATGATTCCAACAGCTTTACAAGGGTGAAGCTCCATTCCTTTGCGTTTTCTTGCATCCTGCACCCGGCAGCCCAGCGTCCGGTAAAGCAGGGTGTTTTGATTTTGCATGATCATTTCATCCCGGTTGATATTGGCATAAAACCGCAGGGCGAGCGCCTTTGCCAGCCATCCACCCCCGCACGCTCCGGAAGATGCAAAAACCCTTTGATGCGGCGCGCCTCAATCACCGTAAACCGCCGCCACGCCTCCGCATCGTGATACATCGCCTCATCCATCCCCCATTTTTTCTCAACAGATTGGAACCATACGCCATCCATAGCTAACCAGTTTTTAGAATACATCTCGATTAATTCTAAAAGTTCTTCTTTTGATAACGCTTGCAGCACTTTATTCTGCACAAAGATACACTTCCCTTCATGTTTCTATGGTACCATATTCCGTTAAAAATTTCTACCCTTTACAAATACGCTGCCAACAAAAAGGGCCTCCCCGGTTTTAGCCGGGGAGGCCCTTTTTGCAAAAAAGAGGGGATTTTATGCTTATTCCGGTATTTCTTCACCTAGAATAAGACTTATATTGAGATCATCTCCCTGACGGTAAACCTTCAGTTCGATGGTATCTCCAACCTGGTGCTGGTCTTTGATGGCATTCAAGTCTTCTACTGTTTCCACCTTCTGGCCATCTACTTCTGTGATGATATCACCAATTTGCAGCCCTGCCAAATGTGCCGGCGAATTGGGCGTCATACTGGCTACATATACGCCAACCTTCATATTGTATGCCTGTGCATCACGCTCGGTAACGCTGCGGCCGCCAATGCCAATGACCGGACGGCCTCTGACATACCCGCTCTGCAACAAGTCGTTGATAATCGGTTTTGCTTCATCCATCGGGATGGCAAACCCCAGCCCTTCCAATTCGGAAGAAGAAATTTTGACCGTATTAATGCCAATGACTTCTCCATACTGGTTGACCAGCGGGCCGCCGGAATTGCCGGGGTTGATGGCAGCATCCGTCTGAATCAGCGT
>CALGRC010000183.1 GCA_937959315.1 uncultured Clostridia bacterium
TTCGGTGGATTTGATGGGTTTAACGAGGGGGTGGGATTGCATTTGCCGGGGCGATCCGCGGTTTGGCTTAATAACTAGTGACAGCAGGGTATATGAGGATGGCGACGTTCTTTATAAAATCAATTTGGAAAGGGCTTCTGCAAATGAAAGCTATATTTTCAGTGATACAAAATATATCACGTTGAATGCATTTACTGCCAAAAAGGATAGCTATATTGTATACCGGACGGGGTATTTGTACGATGACAACGGCATTGGCGTACTTTCTATCTTTGACTTGTCCGGCGATCCGGAAGACTGGCAGACGGTAACATCTGGCAACGGTTTGCGCAGGGGCATTGTCGACGCTGTAAAAGGCAATTACATCCTGACGGCAGACCAGGCAGAATTTATGGGAATTCAGACGTCTGATTTGCAGGTTTACCGGGTGGGTGCAAGAGGGGGCTTTGAAAAGTGCATGCTTGCAGATATCACACCGGGTATGGAGATTTGGTATGTATATTACAATGATTTGATTCGGGCAATCTTTTTTCAATAAGCCAAGCAGCAAAGGACGCTTATCAGATGATAAGCGTCCTTTGCTGTATCAAGGGCAAATCCCCTGCTGTGCAGGGGATTTGATGATTACAGGTAAAATGCATGGTTGCCGATGGTGGTATAATAAGGACGGTTGCGCATGATCCAATTGTTGGTGGAAGTTTTGGGGTTGCAGAAATACAGTGCGTCCCCTGCCACCGTTTTGCCGGCAAGCGCTTCTTTGGCTGCGCGCACACTGTCGGCGTTTGGGATGTTGTAAATAGTCCCGTTTACCGTGGGGGTATATTGGACGCCGTACTTGGTGTCAAAAATAACCCCTTTGACCGTATTAGGGAATTGGCTGGACCTGACGCGGTTTAAAATGGTGTTGCCTACTGCCAGTTTGCCTTGGTAGGGCTCCCCCTGGGCCTCTGCGTGAATGATGCGGCTCAGCCAATATACATCTTCGTCACTGGCTTCTATACTGGCCTGCGGCCAAAGCTTTGCACGGGTTTCCGGCCCTACAATGCCGTCTACGCCAATGCCGTTATCCCGCTGGAAGCGGATGACCGCATCTTTTGTAATGTGCCCGAAGTATCCGGTTACACTGTGCTGGAAATAACCTTTATCCTGCAATGTCTGCTGTACCTTGGAAACCTCACTCCCGCGCGAGCCGGTTCTTAATAGGGGGGCTGCCGAGATACTCATGGTAGCCATGGTGAGCGCCATGGTCACTGCGCATGCTGTTATCAGCTTTTTCATATTCTCTCACTCCTCATTAAGGTTGTGCCCGCGCGTGTAGAGGACGCGGCCCGCCGGCCGTGCCGCACGCGGACAGTTCATTGCGACGGTGATAACAGTATACCCGATTTGCTGCGGCTATGCAAAAGGTATATATCCGGATAGGCCAGTTTAGACGTTGCTGAGCCGTTCAGCGGCCAAACGGCTGGGCGGATGGGCAAAAATCCTCGGATATCCGTCATAAATGTGACAGATACCAGGATATTCCGTCACATTTTTGTCATACTTTTGTTAAAAATATATGAGTTTGCGTTTGGTTGATAAAAAAGGATTGAAAAATAGGAAGAAATAGGGTACACTATTTAATAAAGATACTTATTTTTGGAGGGTGAAGGATGGATATACAAAAGATTGGCATTTTAACTGGCGGCGGCGACTGCCCGGGCCTCAACCCGGTGATCCGTGCAGTGACCCGTACGGCGGTATTAAAGTATGGCTTGAAAGTAGCGGGGGTACGCAATGGTTACCGCGGGCTGTATACCGGCGATATTGTAGATTTGGATTTGGATGCGGTCAGCGGTATCTTGCCGGTGGGGGGCACTATGCTGTATTCCTCCAACAAGGACAACCTGTTCCAATACCCGGTAGAGGAAAATGGGAAAACGGTTATCAAGGATGAATCGCACGTTGGGGTAGAAAACCTGAAGAAGGCAGGCATTGACGCACTGATCATTGTAGGCGGCGACGGTACGCTGACCAGCGGGCGCGATTTTTCGCGGCTGGGCGTCAATGTAATTGGCGTGCCAAAGACCATTGACAACGATTTGGCGTCCACCGATACCACTTTTGGGTTTGATACAGCCGTTGGGGTGGCAACTGAGGCGCTGGACCGCCTGCATACAACGGCGTCTTCCCATCACCGTATCATGGTGTTGGAAGTCATGGGCCGCTATGCCGGCTGGATTGGCCTGCATGCGGGTATTGCCGGCGGCGCGGATGCCATTTTGATTCCGGAAATCCCATATGATATCCAAAAGGTGGCGCAGGCAGTAGAACGCCGCAAAGAAATGGGCAAGCAGTTCAGCGTCATTGTGGTGGCGGAAGGTGCGAAGTCGGTCACCGGCGAAATGGTGGTCCGTACGGTGGTGGAGGACAGCCCTGACCCCATCCGTTTGGGCGGCGTGGGCAACAAGGTGGCCGACGATTTGGAAAAGATGTGCGGGTTAGAGGCGCGCGCAACCATTCTGGGGCATTTGCAGCGGGGCGGCACACCAACTGCATATGACCGGATTTTATCCACCCGTTATGGTTCCTATGCCGTTGATTTGGCGATGGAAGGTAAATTTGGGAATATGGTAACCTTGAAGGGTAACGCTATGAGTTATGATTCGCTGGAAAATGTGATTGGGCAAAAGACCAAAAATGTTGACCCAAGCGGGGAACTGGTGCGGTTTGCGCGCAACATTGGCATTTCGTTCGGGGATTGAGCTGAAAAAAGCCGCTTTCAAAGCGGCTTTTTTGTTTTGGGAGGGGATACGGTATGAAAAAGGGGATTTTATGGTTCCTATCAGGGATGGTTTGCCTAGCGGGATGTACCGCGCAGGCGCCTGCGCCGGAAGCTGGGCCGCCTGTGCGGACGCCGGCTGCTGCCGAACAGCCGGCGGAGGAAAACCCGGCGGAGGCTTGGGCAAAGGATATCCTGCAATCTATGACGTTGGAAGAAAAGGTAGGGCAGATCTTTTTTGCCGCCCTGCGGGACGAGGTGTTTGCCAGTGCCGGCGTACAGCAGCCGGTGACAGAACCGGTTGGCACCAAAGACCCGGCGGCGCAGGTGGTTGCCCAGTACCATGTGGGCGGCATTGCCCTGTTTGGGGAAAATATTGTGGATAGCGGGCAGGTACGGGCGCTCAACCGTTCTTTGCAGGCGCTTTCCGATATCCCGCTGCTGCTTGGCGTGGACGAAGAAGGCGGCCGGGTAAGCCGTCTTAAAGCGCTGTATGATACTCCCATCCCGCCGGCGGCTGCACTTGCCCAAGAGGGGGAAGGTGCGGTACGGCGGGCGGCGGATACCATTGGCGGCAAGCTGGCAGATTTGGGGTTTACGCTGGATTTTGCGCCGTCTGCGGACATCAACACCAATCCGCAAAACCAGGTAATCGGCGACCGGGCTTTTTCACCGGAACCTGCGACGGCCGGTGCCATGGTTTCTGCATTTGTGGACGGGCTGCACCAGAATGGCATTGCCGCCTGCCTCAAGCACTTTCCCGGCCATGGCGATACGGTTGCCGACACGCATGATGGTACGGCGGCGGTATCCCATACGTTAGCCCGTCTACGGGAAACGGAATTTGTACCCTTTGCGGCAGGGATTGCGGCGGGAGCAGACTTTGTGATGGCCGCGCATATCAAAGCCCCCAATGCGGCGGGGGATATGCCTGCGTCTATGAACCGGACGCTGCTGCAGTAGGAGCTGCGGGGTACGCTGGGGTTCGATGGCGTCATTATCACTGACGCTATGAATATGGGGGCGGTGATAAACGAATATGGCAGCGGGGAAGCGGCGGTCAGGGCGGTTTTGGCGGGGGCGGATATGGTGCTGATGCCTGCATCGTTGGACGAAGCCTATCATGCCCTGCTGGAGGCAGTGCAGGATGGTAGGGTATCCCGCGCACGGTTAGATGAATCGGTGATGCGGATTTTGCGGGCAAAATACCAATATTGTATGAACTAAAAAATGGCTTGCCGCTGCTGCGGGAGGCTGCTGGATATGGCCTTTGGGCAAACAGCCGGTATCTATGGAAGATAGATACCGGCTGTTTGCTGCCCTTTAACCTGCGGTTGGCCCGTCAAATAAAACCTCGTCGATGATATCTGCCGCTGTCCGCACAAACCGTACGCATGGCCGTACTTTATAATATTCTTTGGTGCGTTCGGCAGGCGTAAGCGTATTTTTGGTTTCCCGCAAAAGCTCCCCACAGTTGATGGTGCCGTATTTTTCGTTAAATTTTGCCGCAAGCTGCTGGATTAGGTTGTAGTGCTCCCGTTTATAGGAACTATCTTCCACATTGTCATATCCGCGCACCATACCTGCAATCAGGAACATGGCGGTCACTGCGCCGCAGGTTTCGCGCAGGTGCCCCATGCCGCCGCCAAACGACGACGCCATATGGAGCGCATCCTTTTCGCTTAGGCCTAGTTTTGGCGCATATGTTAGCAAAACCGCCTGCGCGCAGTTACACCCCCGCATAAAATTTTCTGCTGCTTTGTCTGCATTTGTCATGGGTTATCCTCCTTTTTTTTCCATTTATTTTACCGTCATGCGCGAATTCCCCAATGATATTTACAGTTTGGCCATAATTTTTCTCATATTTGGCCGGATTTCAGGGTTGCAATCGGAAAACGGTATGGTATAATGGATATATTACCACCAACTGCATGTAAATGCAAGTCCATATGGAGGGGCATTATGAAGCTTTGTAAAATTTGTAATAAACGGCCGGCCGTAGTGTTTGTAAGCAAAACGGACGGCAATCATGTGATAAATGAGGGGTATTGCCTGCCCTGCGCCATCCAGTCGGGCATTACGCCTATCAACCAACTGGCGGAACAGTTTTCAATGGATCCGGCAGAGCTGGAACATATGGTGCAGGATATTGGGGAAATGATGGACAGCGGCCAAATGCAGGAGATGCTTTCCGATATGTTTGGTGGCGGCGAGGGCAATTTGATGGAGCTGCCCGACGAGGGCGCAGATTACCCGTTTAAAAATGAAAAAATCCCCATCCGCGATAGGAAAGCACAGCAAAATATCCGCAATGAAAAGAAAAAGAAAAAATGCCTGAGCAACTATGGGGTCAACCTGACCGAAAAGGCGAAAAACGACCTGTTGGATAAGGTGGTGGGCCGGGAACGGGAAATTGACCGTGCAGTGCAGATTTTAAACCGGCGCAGCAAAAACAACCCCGTGCTGCTGGGGCTGCCCGGCGTGGGGAAAACGGCCATTGCCGAGGGGATTGCCCAGCGCATAGCGTTGGGCGATGTGCCGGAAAAGCTGATTGGCGCACAGGTATGGCTGCTGGATTTGACCGCTGTGGTGGCGGGCACCCAGTACCGCGGGCAGTTTGAAAGCCGGCTGAAAAATATTGTGGAGGAGGCCAAGACCGACAATACCATTTTGGTGATTGACGAAATCCACTCCATTGTCAGCGCGGGCGACGCCGACGGCGCTATGAATGCCGCCAATATTTTGAAACCCGCCCTGTCCAAGGGGGAAATCCAGGTGATTGGCGCCACCACGCTGGATGAATACCGCAAATATGTGGAAAAGGATGCGGCGCTGGAGCGCCGGTTCCAGCCAGTTATCATAGAGGAGCCTTCGCGGGGAGATACCATCCGCATTTTACAGGGCATCAAGGAGTATTATGAACTGTATCACAATGTTACCATAGACGATACCCTTATTTGTGAAGTGGTAGATTTGTCAAACAAATATATCACCGACCGGTACCAGCCGGATAAATCCATCGATGTGATTGACGAAGCGGCATCCCGTTTGAATATGAAAAACCCCTATTCCAAGCGGATTATCAAATTGCGGGAGGAACTGGCGCAGGTAAACGCGCAGTTGGAGGCGCTGGAGGCGGAAACGGAAACGCCGCAGTATGAGGAAATTGCACGGCTGAAGAGCGACCACTGCCGCATTGACGGCGAATTGCAAGGGCTGCGCAGCCTGCAGCGGCAAACCAAGCTGACGCTGGACGATATTGCACAGGTGATTGAGCTGTGGACGGGCATACCGGTTAAAAATATCACCGAGACGGATAAGGAAAAGCTGCTGCATTTAGAGCAGCGCCTGCACAAGCGGCTGGTTGGGCAGGATGCAGCTGTGCAGGCGGTCGCCCGCGCGGTGCGCCGCAACCGTGCGCTGCGCCTGAGTAAGAAACGCCCGGTATCCTTTATTTTTGTCGGACCGACCGGCGTGGGGAAAACCGAGCTGGTCAAAGCGCTGGCCGAGAGCCTGTTTGACGATGAAAAGGCGCTCATCCGTATGGATATGAGCGAGTATATGGAAAAGCATTCGGTATCCAAAATTATTGGAGCACCCCCGGGATATGTGGGCTACGACGAG
This sequence comes from uncultured Clostridia bacterium, assembly GCA_937959315.1. GTDB lineage: Bacteria > Bacillota > Clostridia > UMGS1810 > UMGS1810 > CALGRC01. The sequence goes on from CALGRC010000183.1 coordinate 6,386, forward strand.
GCGGGGCAACTGACCGAAAAGGTGCGCCGCAAGCCCTATTCGGTGATTTTGCTGGATGAAATTGAAAAGGCGCACGAGGATGTGTTTAACATCCTGCTGCAAATTTTAGACGACGGGCGCATCACCGACAGCCAAGGGCGGGTGGTCAATTTTGAGAACACCATTATCATTATGACTTCCAATGCCGGCACCAGCGTGGGCGCAAACAGCATGGGTTTTTTGGAAAGCGGCGGCGGGGATTTGAGCAGCAAGATTGACCGCACGTTAAAAGAGGTTTTCCGGCCGGAATTTTTGAACCGGATTGATGAAATTGTAGAATTTAAGGCGTTGACAAAGGAAGAACTTTTACAGATTATTGATTTGATGTTAAGCGATTTAAAAGCGGAGCTTTCGCATATGAACGTGGGCTTTACTATTACCGGCAAGGCAAAGGAGCGTATGCTGGAACGCGCTTATCATCCCAAATACGGCGCGCGGCCGCTGCGGCGGGAGATACAGACTTCTATTGAGGATGCAGTTTCCACATTGCTGCTGGACGGTACGCTGTCTGCCGGGCAGACGGTATCGGTGGAGGCCGGCGCTTCGGGCGCTGTGGCTGTTAAAGTAAAGTAAACAGCAAAAAAGCAGGTTGCATATTGCAATCTGCTTTTGTTTTGCCTGCGTTAGCCAGGAAGGCCGCTTTGGACGTTATTCCTCCGGCTCTTCCTGTTTTTTTGGCTGGATGTACACCTTGACCTGTTCAATGCGGTTTTCCCGTACTTCCTCAATTTTCAGCGTCAGGTTTTCATATTCCAGCGTTCCGGTATAGCCGTCTGGCGGGATATAGCCCAACAGGTGGATGACCAGTCCGCCCATGGTGTCATAGTCCTCGGTTTCCTCGTCCAGCTCTAAACCAAGTTCTTCGTTGACTTCCATGATGGATGCCGACCCCTTGACCAGATACGTAGAAGCGTCTATTGCATGGATATCAGGATCCACGGCGTCAAATTCATCCTGGATATCCCCAACAATTTCTTCTATTAAATCTTCAATGGTGACAATGCCGGAAAAACCGCCGTATTCGTCAATCAAAACTGCCAGATGTACATTGGATTGCTGCATTTGTGCAAACGCTTCGGATACCTTTTTACGTTCTGGAAGGAAAAAGGGCGGCCGCAGCAGGCTGCGCACGTCTACCTGCTCAAAACCGACTTTCCGTGCTGCCCGTGCAAAGTCGCGGATGTGCAAAATGCCGATGATATGGTCTACATCCCCTTCATAAACCGGAATGCGCGAGAATTTTTCCATTAACATTTCATCCAGATAACTGTCCAGCGGGCTGTCGATGTTGATGCTGTATACGTCGGTACGCGGCGTCATGACTTCTTCTACTATCAGGTCATCCAGCTCAAATACCCCGTCTATCATTTCCCGTTCTGTTTCCTTGATGGCACCTGATTCGCCGCCTTCTTCTACTAACATGCGGATTTCTTCTTCGGATACTTGTTCGTCCATATCGTCATTTTTGATGCCGAACAGCCGCAGTACCAAAGTGGTAGATACCGACAGCAGCTTGACAAACGGCGACGCGATGGTTTTACACACCTGCACCACTGGCGCGGCAAACAGGGCCACGCCCTCTGCCCGCTGCAATGCAATACGCTTTGGCACCAGTTCGCCTAGTACCAAAGTGACATATGACAGGATTAGCGTGATAATTACGACAGCAATTTCGGTGCCATAGGGCAGCCCGACCTGTTCCAGCACCCGTCCGAGGTCGTCTGACATACCGGTGGCCGCAGAGGCGCTGGAAAAGAATCCGGCCAGCGTAATGGCCACCTGGATGGTGGATAAAAATTTGGTTGGTTCATCCAGCAATGCTTGCAGCCGTTTTGCCCGCTTGCTGCCTTCTTCAGCCAACGTGCGGATTTTGTTCTTGTTGACCGAAACCACTGCCATTTCGGTGGCGGCGAAAAATGCGTTCACCAAAGTTAAAACCAGCACCAACAGCAGCTGCGGCATCACGTTCGCAGGCCCAGGGTCGTCCATATTGAAAAACACTCCTTTGATAAAGATATAAAATTTCAGGCAATTTACCTGTTTGGCTTCTAGGATATCATAGTTTTGCCAGAATTTCAAGTATATTTTATGCAGTTTGAGGCATGCTAACTCCGATATTGTGTGGGCTTTTGTAGAAATATTTCCAAAAAATATATTGACAAAGCGGCGTAAAGCTGATATACTTTTAGAAGTCGGTTGGGAATTGATGCAGGTTGGAATGTGTGCGGGTGTAGTTCAATGGTAGAATCTCAGCCTTCCAAGCTGATTGCGTGGGTTCG
>CALGRC010000184.1 GCA_937959315.1 uncultured Clostridia bacterium
CGTGGGTGCCGCCAGTGGCTGGCCTGATGATGGCCGGTTATGTGGTACGTGCGATTGCACGGGTATAATTTAAAAAAAATTCCCCATAGTATAGAATACATATGAAACTTTTGGGGAGTGGAGAAATGGGAAAACAGCAAAAAAAACAAATCTGGAAATTTGCCGTCATTGGCATTATAACAGGGTTGTGCAATGGTTTGTTTGGATCTGGCGGCGGGACGGTTGTAGTGCCTGCGATGGAAAAACTTTTGGATGTGGAGGAGCATAAGGCGCATGCAACAGCAATTGCTATTATTTTGCCGCTAACGCTCATTAGCATTGTGCTATATACTGTGAAGGGTTTTTTAGAGTTCCCGTTGGTGTGGAAGGTATCGCTGGGCGGTATTGCAGGCGGTATGATCGGCGCAGTGCTGCTGAAAAAATTATCTGGCAATGTGATACGCAAAATATTTGGTGTATTTATGATTGCAGCGGCGGTAAGGATGGTGTTCTGATATGTGGATTCCCATACTTGCAGGGCTGTTTTCCGGTGTGGTCAGTGGGATGGGGATCGGCGGCGGTGCAATCCTTATTCCGGTACTGACCATTTTGCTGCATACCAATCAGCATGTCGCCCAATGCGCAAATTTATATTATTTTATCCCAACGGCATTGGCGGCACTGGCTGTCCATATTAAGAACAAATCGGTAGATTTTAAAATTGCATGGCCTATCATCTGTTTTGGCCTAATCGGGGCAGCGGGCGGTTCGTTGATTGCAGTGTATGTATCAACGGGACTTTTAAAAAAATTGTTTGCGGTTTTTTTATTTGTTATGGGGCTTCAGCAGTTTTTTGGAAAGCCAAAACAAAAAACTTAAGTGGGGTGGTAAAAGTGAATGTGCAGTTTGAAATGTTTAAGAATATGATTGCCGGCAAACGGGTAGCGCTGGTGGGTTTGGGTGTCAGCAATCTGCCGCTTGTCCCATTTTTAGCTGATCTCGGCGCGGTGATGAGCTGCTGTGACAAGCGGGAGGAAGACGAATTTGACAGCGAAACGCTGCAAATGCTGCGCAGCCATGCAGTACAGCTCCATTTGGGCGGGAGGTATCTAGATTTTTTAAACGGCCAGGATCTTATTATTAAATCGCCGGGTCTGCGTCCTGATTTGCCGCAGTTTTTAGAAGCTGTTCAAAACGGCGCGTCGCTAACCAGTGAAATGGAACTGTTTTTTAATGTCTGCCCAGCCCCGATCATTGGCGTAACAGGCAGTGACGGCAAAACGACCACAACAACGCTGATATACGAAATGTTAAAAAAGCAGGGGTATAAATGCTGGGTGGGAGGAAATATCGGCAACCCGTTGTTGCACCAGGCGGATCAAATTGAACCAGAAGATTTCGTTGTATTGGAACTCAGCAGCTTTCAGCTTCAAACCATGCATATCAGTCCACAGGTGGCTGTTATTACCAATATTGCGCCCAACCATTTGGATTGGCACACCTCATTCGAAGAATATATCCAAGCAAAAACCAATATTTTCCGTTATCAAGACCGCAATTGCCTTTTGGTTATCAATGCAGACAACAAAATCACAGCAGAATTAGGGAAATCTGCGGCAGCGCAGGTCTTGCAATTTAGTGTGAAAAAAAAGGTGCGGCATGGTGCGTACTTACAAGACGGCGTCCTTTATTTCGGCCAGCAGGCGGTTTTGCAGCGGTCAGAGATTTTACTGCCGGGCATGCACAATGTGGAAAATTACCTAGCGGCTATCTGTGCGGTCAGTCATTTGGTAGATAAAATTTCTATCCGGAATGTGGCTGAAACATTTACCGGTGTAGAACACCGGATGGAATTTGTGCGGGAATTCCGCGGGGTAAAATTTTATAATGATTCCATTGCAAGTTCGCCTTCCCGTACCATTGCCGGTTTGAAATCATATGATCAGAAAGTAATCTTAATTGCTGGGGGTTATGATAAAAAAATCCCTTATGACCCGCTGGGGCCGGCGGTGAAAGAGCATGTCAAAGCGTTGCTTCTGTTGGGGGCGACCGGAAATAAATTTCGGCGTGTAGTGGAAAATTCCTATAGGCAGGATGAAGATATTATCCCCATTTTGCAAGGGAAAGATATGGAATATATGGTGCGCAGCGCATTGGCGTTGGCGCGGGAAGGGGATATTGTAATACTGTCCCCAGCCAGTGCCAGTTTTGACCAGTTTAAAAATTTTGAAGAACGCGGCAATCTGTTTAAAAAGATTGTCAATTCCTTGTGAGGTGGCAGAAACGATGGATTTGGCGGAACGGATAGAAAAGTTGTCCAATTTACGCGGCGTATCGGGCTATGAGGGGCGTATAAACACACAGGTAGCGCAAATGTTTCAACCATATTGCGATGTAGTACAAACCGATGCGCTGGGCAGCGTGATTGCTGTGAAGCGGTCTCGGCGCCCGGATGCGGGTAAAGTGATGATAGAAGCGCATATGGACGAAATTGGCATGATGGTAACCAATATTGATGAGCATGGGTTTTTGTTTTTTACCAATATTGGCGGGATTGATGCGCGGATATTGCTGGCAAATGAAGTGGTGGTTCATGGCGTACAGGATGTACCGGGTATCATAGGCGCAAAGCCGCCGCATATTTTATCGGCAGAGGAGCGGGCGAAAACAGTGCCGATGGAAAAACTGTACATTGATACCGGGTATAACCGGGAAGACGTGGAAAAATTAATACGCGTGGGAGATACCGTTACGTTTCAAAACAAAACGCTGCAGTTAAAAAATAATTTCATCTGCACAAAATCGCAGGATGACCGCACATCGGTGGCGGTACTGATAGAGATTTTGCAGGAGCTATGCCATACCGACCTGCCGTTTGATTTGTATGCAGTTGCGGCTGTGCAGGAGGAAGTGGGCCTGCGTGGCAGCGGCTGCGCGGCCTATCAGATTGACCCAGATTTTGCCATTGCAATAGATGTGTGTCACGCCAGCACACCGGATGCATCTAAAAACACCTTCCCGGCGGGCGGCGGTACGGTGGTCAGCCGGGGGCCGAACATCCATCCGGGGTTGTTTCGTGCGATTACAAAAACGTTGGATGAATACCACATCAGCTATGCTGTGGATGTGGACGGCGGCGATACGGGCACGGATGCGTGGGCGATACAGGTGGCGCGCAGCGGCATCCCGACGGCGCTGTTTTCCCTGCCGCTGCGTTATATGCACACGCCGGTGGAAACGGTAGCGCTGTCCGACGTGAAGGCCACGGCGCATGGCATTGCTGTGTTTCTCAATGCACTGGAAAGGGCGGGTGATGCGGTATGTCTTTGAAGGCTTTGACCGATTTGGACGGCGTATCGGGCAATGAAGGCGCCGTCCGTGCGTATATTTTAGAAAACATCCAGCCGTATGCAGATGAAATCACGGTAGACAGCATGGGAAATGTGATTGCATATAAGCGCGGGACAAACCGGCATGACAAAAAAATCATTGTTTGTGCGCACATGGACGAGGTTGGGCTGATTATCTCTGGGTTTACCGACGACGGGTATTTGAAATTCCAGGCAGTCGGCGGGGTGGACGACCGTATCCTATTGTCACAGCGTGTACGGATTGGGGACGGCAAGATCCCGGGCATCATCGGCGTAAAGGCGGTGCATTTGCAAACCAAAGAAGAACGGAAGCACGTGATAAAGCTGGACGATTTATATATCGACATTGGTGCCAAGGACAAAGCGGACGCAATGCGCAGTGTCGGCTTGGGCGATTATGCGGCGTTTGATTCGGCATACCGTGAAATGGGACATTGCATCAAGGCAAAAGCGATTGACGACCGCATGGGGTGCCTGGCACTGCTGACGTGTATCCAAAAACAATATGAGAGCGATTTGTACTTTTGCTTTTCGGTTCAGGAGGAAACAGGGCTGCGCGGAGCCAAGGTTTTGGCGCACCGGCTGCAGGCAGATATGGCGATGGTGTTTGAATCTACCACCGCGGCGGATATCCCGTTTTTAGAGCCGCACCAGTACGCTACGCGGTTGGGAGGCGGGCCTGCCATATCCATTATGGACCGTGCGTCTTATTCCAATAAGGATTTCAACAAATTTATTGTGGAAACGGCAAAAAAAGCGGGTATCCCATTCCAATATAAGCAGACAGCCTTTGGCGGCAACGACGCGGGATCTTTGGCAGTGTCTGGCGGCGCATGCGCTACGGCGGCTATTTCGCTGCCCTGCCGGTACCTGCATTCGCCGGTCAGCATGGCAAACAAAAAGGATATGGACACCATGCTGAAGCTGGCAGACTGTGTGCTGCAGCATATTTCAGAATTTGAGATAAGGCAGAAAGGGTGAGGATAGATGGAAGTATTACGGAAATTAGCGGGCGCCTGGTCGCCGTCTGGCAACGAAGAACCGGTAGCGAAGCTGATCAAAGAGCAGATTGCAAGCTATGTAGATGAACTTGCCACCGATGCGCTGGGGAACCTCATTGCGCACAAAAAGGGCGCGGGAAAACGGGTGATGCTGTCAGCACACATGGACGAAATTGGGCTGATGGTCATCGGCATTGATGATCATGGATTTTTGCGGTTTGCAGCAGTGGGCGGGGTGGATGCATTCCCATCCCTTTACCAGCGGGTACGGTTTGCAAACGGTACGGTTGGCGTGGTGGCATACGAAGAAGCGTTGGAAGAAATGAAGGATTTGAAACTTGATAAGATGTACATCGATATTGGCGTCAACTCCAAAGATGAAGCGGTGGAGAAGGTATCCATTGGCGACATTGCGGTATTTGAAGGCGGCCTGGAACGGCTGGGAAGCGCGGTCGTGAGCAAAGCGCTCGATAACCGCATTGGCGTGTATGCGCTCATAGATGTCATCAAACAGATAAAAAATTCGCCGTATGATTTGTATTTTGTATTTTCCTCGCAGGAAGAGGTGGGTTTGCGCGGCGCAAAGGCAGCGGCGTTTGCGATAGAGCCGGATGTTGGCATTGCCGTTGATGTGACCGATACCGGGGATACGCCAAATTGCAAAAAGATGGCGGTAAAGCTGGGCGGCGGGCCGGCAATCAAGGTAAAAGACAGTTCGATTATCTGCCATCCGAAGGTACGGGCGGCGTTAGAGGCTGCGGCAAAGGCAGAAAAAATCCCATACCAGCACGAAATTATGACGGCGGGTGGCACTGATGCGGGTGCGATACACACTTCGCGCGGAGGTGTGATGACGGGCGCGGTGTCCATACCGGTGCGGTATATCCATACGCCGGCGGAACTGGTACGGGTAGAAGATGTCAACGGCGCCATCAAATTGCTGGTATCCTTTTTAAAAAAAGACTTCCTTTTTGACGCATAATGCGGTATAATATTAAAATATGTAGAATGGGCAGTATGGAACAAGGGCAGAAGTAGGGAAAACAAAATTTGTAGTATGGAAGGATGGGAAGAATGGCGGTAAAAATTGCATTTTTGGTGGCGTACATTGCGATGACCATCATCATTGGGGTCGTTTCGATGAAAAAGGTCACCGGCGTCAACAGCTTTTTGCTGGGGGGCAGGAATATGGGCGCGTGGCTGTCGGCCTTTGCCTACAGCACCTCCTATTTTTCAGCGGTTTTGTTTATTGGATACGCCGGGAAAAGCGGCTGGGCATTTGGATTGCCTGCCGTCTGGATTGGTGTGGGCAATGCGGTGCTGGGCGCATTGGTAGCATGGGTGATGCTTGCCAAGCGCACACGGGTGATGACCCATCAGCTAAAGGTAAAAACCATGCCGGAATTTTTTGGCGTGCGGTACAATTCTGATTTGCTCAAAATCCTGTCAGCCTGTATTGTGTTTGTGTTTTTAATCCCGTATTCGGCGTCGGTATATGCGGGGCTCAGTTATTTGTTTGAAAGTGTGTTACATATTCCGTATTTGTACTGTATGATATTTATTGCAGTGCTTACAGCGCTCTACCTGACGATGGGCGGTTATATCGCCACGGCGATGACGGATTTTATCCAGGGGATTATCATGCTGGCCGGCGTAGTGATTATGATAGTTGCCATTGTGTCCCAGCCGCAGGTGGACGGGTTTTCGTCCATCGTGAGCAATTTGCGCGAAGTTGACCCAAACCTGGTGAGTGTGTTTGGCGGGGAAAACTGGTTTGCGCTGTTATCGCTGGTGGTGCTCACCAGCATTGGCACCTGGGCGTTGCCGCAGATGGTACATAAATTTTACGCAATCAAGGATGTTCGCTCCATAAAAAAAGCGACGGTTGTATCAACGGTATTTTGCCTGATTATCTCGGTAGGCGCTTATTTCATCGGCTCTCTGGGACGGCTGTTTTATACTGCGGAGGAATTTCAAACACAATTGGGCGGCAATTTTGATTTGATTATTCCAAATATTTTAAGTACGTCATTATCCACGGTGGTCATCAGCATTATCATGCTGCTGGTGCTGTCGGCGTCCATGTCCACGCTGGCGTCCATTGTATTGACGTCCAGCAGCGCGATTACCATTGATTTGGTTGGCGGGTATCTGGCGAAGGATATGGGCAGGAAAGGCCAGATGCGGCTCATGCGGGTACTGTGTGTGGCATTTGTGGTGTTGTCGTTTATCATTGCATACAAGCCGACGGGGATCCTGTTGCTGATGTCCTTTTCGTGGGGTGCGCTGGCCAGTGCGTTCATGGGGCCGTTTATCTATGGCCTGTTTTGGAAGGGGACGACCAAAGCCGGCGCACTTGCCGGTATGATAACAGGGCTTGCGGTATTGCTGGCATTGATGGTCTATTTCAACTTTGATTCCGGCCTGTCGGCACAGTGTGGATTGGTTGGCATGGTGGTTTCTATGGTAGTCGTACCGGTGGTCAGTTGGTTTACCAAAAAATTACCGGCAGAGCATGTGGCGTATGCATTTACAGCAGAAACGGAAGGAGAAGCGAAATGATTTGGAATCAGCAGGCAGAATGTGAGAACCGCGGGCAAATTCAGCAAATACAGTTGGAACGGTTGCAGCAGACAGTCAAACGGGCGTATGACCATGTGCCCTTTTACCATAAACGGCTGGAAAAAGCCGGCGTGAGGCCGGAAGACATCAAGTCATTAAAAGATATTGAAAGAATCCCATTTACTGTAAAAAATGATTTGCGGGACAATTACCCGTATGGGCTGTTTGCGGTGCCGCTGCGGGATGTGGTACGGCTGCATGCATCGTCTGGCACAACAGGGAAGCCAATCGTGGCGGGTTACACCAAAAATGACTTAGATAACTGGTCAGAGATGATTGCGCGTATTGTGATGCAGGCGGGCGGCTGTGCGGACGATGTGGCGCAGATCTGTTTTGGCTACGGCCTGTTTACTGGCGGGTTTGGGCTGCATTATGGTTTGGAAAAAGTGGGCGCGACCGTGGTGCCGGCATCGACGGGGAATACGGAAAAACAGTTGATGCTGATGAAGGACTTTGGCACCACACTGCTGGTCAGTACGCCGTCCTATGCGCTGTACATATCCGAGGTGGCGCAGGAGCTGGGAATAAACATCAAAAAGGATTTAAAGGTTCGCATCGGCATGTTCGGCGGGGAAGGCACAACCGAAAAAATGGCGCAGGAGCTGGAAAGCCGCTGGGGGATACTGTGTACGGAGAATTATGGTCTGACCGAAGTGGTAGGCCCGGGGGTGGCCGGCGAATGCGAGCACAAATGCGGCATGCATATCAACGATGACTTCTTCCTGGTGGAAGTCATAGACCCAGAAACCGGGGAAGTGCTGCCGGAAGGGGCAACCGGCGAGCTGGTCTTTACCACCCTTACCAAACAGGGGCTGCCGCTTATCCGTTACCGTACACGGGACATCTGTTCGCTCAACTATGAAAAATGCTCCTGTGGCCGTACATTGGTTCGAATGGCAAAGCCACGCGGCCGTACCGACGACATGCTGATCATCCGCGGCGTCAATGTGTTCCCGTCCCAGATTGAAAGCGTTTTGCTGAGCGTCGGCAATACCTCGCCGAACTATCTGATTATTGTGGACCGTGCGGGCACATTGGATACGTTGGAAATCCAGGTGGAAATGACCGATTTTGAATTTTCCGACGAAGTGCGGCGGGTAGAGCTGCTGGAAAAAGAAATCCGCAGCAAGATAGAGAGCACGCTGGGCATTTCGGCAAAGGTGCGGCTGGTGGAACCCAAAACCATTGAGCGCAGCGCCGGCAAGGCCGTGCGCGTGATTGACAAACGGAAACTATAAAAAGGAGGCGTTTGGCATGTTTGTAAAGCAGATTTCGGTGTTTCTGGAAAACAAGGCAGGGCGGCTGGCACAGGTGACGGGGATTTTATCTAAAAACAACATCAATATCCGCGCCATGTCCATTGCCGATACCACAGATTTTGGGATTTTACGCCTGATCGTGGACAATCCAAAATTGGCGGTAGAAGTGCTGCGCGCCGCAGAACTGGCGGTTAAGGCAACGGATGTGATTGCGGTCAGTGTGGCGGATAAGCCCGGCTCCCTGTATGGTTCCTTGAAAATTTTGGAAGAAAATGGAATTGGGATTGAATATATGTACGCTTCGCTGGGCAACGACAACGGCAATGCGCTGGTGATTTTGAAAGTGGACGACTGTGATGCGGCGATTGCCAAACTGCGGGAACAGGGTGTATCGGTGCTGGATGCGGAGCGTGTCTATCAAATATGACAGATTCGTTTTGGAAGGAACAATATCACATCAGCGGCCGGGTGTTGGATATTTGCCAGCGCGCAGAGCAGCAGATTGCGCCTTTTCTGAAAAAAGTGGATGAAACAGCAGAGTACAACGGGTTAAAAGTACTCAAAGCGTTTCAAAACCACGCGGTGTCTGAGATGCATTTGGGAAGTACTACCGGGTATGGCTATGACGATGTGGGGCGCGATACGCTGGATCAGATTTATGCCGAGGCGTTTGGCGCAGAGGATGCGCTGGTGCGGCATAGCATTGTCAACGGCACACAGGCGATTGCAGCCTGCCTGTATGGGGTGCTGCGTCCAGGCGATACGCTGGTTGCCGCCACAGGGAAACCGTATGATACACTGGAGGAAGTAATCGGTATCCGCGGGCACAACAATGGTTCCCTGCGGGAATTCGGCGTCCATTACAGGCAAGTGGATTTAAATGGTTCTGATGTGGACTTTGAAGGCTTGCGTGCGGCCATTGACGATACCACAAAAGTAGTGGCTATCCAACGTTCCAAAGGCTACGCGTGGCGGGATTCGCTTTCGGTGGAAAAGATTGGCGAGGTGATTGCATTTGTCAAATCCATCCGCAGCGATATCATTTGTATGGTGGACAATTGCTATGGGGAATTTGTAGAACCAAAAGAGCCGTGCGCCGTTGGCGCCGATTTGATTGCCGGGTCGCTGATTAAAAACCCGGGCGGCGGGCTGGCGCGTTCCGGCGGGTACATTGCCGGGACGAGGGCATGCGTCGAACAGGTGTCTTACCGGCTGACCAGCCCGGGTATTGGCCGGGAATGCGGCGCGTCGCTGGGAAACAACCCGCTGATGTATCAGGGCTTTTTTCTGGCGCCGCATATCGTAGCGCAGAGCGTGAAAGCAGCTATTTTGTGCAGCGCTGTGTTTGAACAGCTTGGATATGATGTGCATCCGCGTTATTGCGATATGCGTACCGATATTATTGAAGCGGTCAAGCTGGGCAGCGCAGATAAGCTCATCCGGTTTTGCCAGGGCATTCAAAAAGGCGCGCCGGTGGACAGCCATGTGGTGCCAGAACCATGGGATATGCCGGGGTATGACGACCAGGTGATCATGGCGGCAGGGGCGTTTACTGCCGGGTCGTCTATTGAAATTTCCGCGGACGGGCCGCTACGCGCGCCATATATTGCCTATTATCAGGGCGGCTTAACATATGAAAGCGCAAAAGCGGCAATCCTGCTTGCGGCACAGGGGATTTTGGAGGAACCATAATGGAAGAACGGTTTTGTATTTTTGACGATCAAAAGATATGCGACCATTGCGGTGATTGTGATAGTTGTGATTTGGATCCGGAAAAGATTTGCGATAATTGTGGCAAGTGTATTGTGCTGGATAAGGATTATGAAACAATTGAAATTGATGCCATCCTTGGACTTGACAAGGATGGGGACGGATGATATACTAACATTGTCTCTTATAACTGACGGATGAACGTGGTGAAACACGGTGAAGTAGGAGATGTATGATTGCCGACCGTCTGGGCAGCCTTGTTTCTCATGGCTGCCCTTTTTCTTTTTGAAAAAAGGGCAGGGGGACAAAGGGTTTTCACCAACCTAAGGAGGTCGTTTGAAATGAAGTTTGCACAATGGCAGGGGTTTGAAGGCGGCGTCTGGCAGGATCAGATTGCCGTACGGGAGTTTATCCAGGCAAATTACCATCTGTATGAAGGGGACGGCGCTTTTCTGGCCGGCCCGACGGACCGTACCAATTTTTTAATGAAGCGGTTAAACCAATTGCTTGAGGTGGAGCGTGATTTTGGTGGCGTATTGGATATCGATACATCTACCGTATCGTCGCTGACCAGTTACCAGCCGGGATATCTGGACAAAGAGCAAGAAATAATTGTGGGATTGCAGACTAACCGCCCGTTAAAACGCGGCGTCAACCCGTTTGGCGGCATCCGGATGGCGCGGCAGGCGTGTGAGGCATACGGGTATAAACTGTCTGATAAAATCGAGCATGAATTTCAATACCGGACGACGCACAATGACGGCGTATTCCGCGTCTATACTGAAGAAATGCGCAAGGCGCGGCATGCCGGCATTATCACCGGGTTGCCGGACGCCTATGGGCGCGGGCGCATCATTGGCGATTACCGCCGTGTGGCACTGTACGGCGTCGATGTGCTGATTGCCGAAAAGGAAAAAGATAAGGCCAAAATCGGGATGGGCAATATGGATGTGGATACCATCCGTTTGAGCGAAGAATTGTACCAGCAGATCCATTTTTTGCAGTTGCTCAAAGAAATGGCGCAGCAATATGGATATGATATTTCCCAGCCGGCCTCCAATCTGCGCGAGGCGGTGCAGTGGACCTATTTTGCTTACCTTGCGGCAATCAAAGAGCAAAATGGCGCTGCCATGTCTTTAGGGCGCGTCAGCACCTTTTTTGATATTTATGCCGAACGCGATTTGGCAAACGGTGTGCTGGATGAAACCGGCGTGCAGGAGATTTTTGACGATTTTGTCATGAAGCTGCGGATGGCGCGTCATTTGCGCACGCCGGAATACAACGAGCTGTTCGGCGGAGACCCCATGTGGATTACCGAATCGGTCGGCGGTGTGGGAGAGAACGGCAAGCCGTTGGTAACCAAATCATCCTTCCGTATCCTGCATACATTATACAATCTGGGCAGCGGGCCGGAGCCGAATTTGACGGTGCTGTGGTCGCAGAACCTGCCCGAGCCATTTAAGCAGTTCTGCGCGCAGGTATCCATTGACACCGATTCCATCCAATATGAGAACGATGATGTGATGCGCCCGGTATATGGCGATGATTACGCCATTGCCTGCTGCGTGTCCGCCATGAAGGTGGGCAAGCAGATGCAGTTTTTTGGCGCGCGGTGTAATTTGCCCAAGTTATTGCTGATGGCGTTAAACGGCGGCCGGGACGAAAAATCCGGTATGCAGGTGGGGCCGGTGCATGCGCCGGTTGCCGATGGCGTATTGGATTATGATGACGTATGCACACGCCTCAAAACCTACATGGAGTGGCTGTGCAGGCTATATGTCAATACTATGAATGTGATTCATTATATGCACGATAAGTATGCGTATGAAAAAATTCAAATGGCCTTGCACGATACCGATGTCGGCCGGTTTATGGCATTTGGCGTGGCGGGGCTGTCGGTTATCACCGATAGCCTGAGCGCTATCAAATATGCGCGTGTGACGCCAATCCGTGATGAAACCGGGTTGATAGTGGATTTTAAAACAGAAGGAGATTTCCCGAAATTCGGCAATGACGACGACCGCGTGGACAGCATTGCGGTGGGCGTTTTGGAGGGGATGTACCGGGAACTGAAAAAAACGCCCTGTTACCGCGGCGCAGTACATACGCTTTCGGTGCTGACCATCACTTCCAATGTGGTGTATGGGAAAAAGACCGGTTCTACGCCGGATGGCCGAAAAAAAGGCGAGCCGTTTGCGCCCGGCGCAAACCCCATGCACAACCGGGAAGAAAACGGCGCGTTGGCGTCGCTCAACTCGGTGGCAAAATTGCCATATAGCATCTGCCGGGACGGGATTTCCAACACCTTTACCATTACGCCGGGGACCTTGGGCAAAACGCAAGAGGAACGCAGGGAACGTCTGGTGGATATTTTGGATGGGTATTTTGCGCAGCACGCGCACCATATCAATGTCAACGTATTAGACCGGCAGACACTATTGGATGCGGTAGGCCATCCGGAACTGTATCCGAATCTGACCATCCGAGTATCGGGTTATGCGGTGAATTTCCATAAACTGTCGCGTGAACAGCAGATGGAAGTCATCAGCCGCACCTTCCATGACCGGGTATGACGGGACGGATACACTCCATCCAGTCGCTGGGTACGCTGGATGGGCCGGGAGTGCGCACGGTGGTGTTTTTGCAGGGGTGCCCGCTTAGGTGCGCTTATTGCCACAATCCGGATACGTGGAACATGCAGTCAGGGACACAGTATACCGCTGACGAACTGCTTGGGCAGGCTTTAAAATACCGCTCCTACTGGGGGAGT
>CALGRC010000185.1 GCA_937959315.1 uncultured Clostridia bacterium
AACGCGAGCTTTTGCTTGTTGTGTAACGATATTTGCTGATTTCGCGGCCTATTTTTTCATTTTTACTTTACAGTGCCTAAAAAATAAATAATACCACTTGTTACATCTTAAAACCACTTATCCTTTTACCGCGCCGATAGTCAGGCCGCGTGTAAAATACTTTTGGAAAAACGGGAAAATTACCAGCATCGGCCCCGCAGCAATGATGCACATGGCAAACCGCATGCTTTCGGTAGGCAGCTGCATCATGCTTTGTACATCAATCATACCCCCTGGTGCGTTTAATGCAATGGAATTGACAAACTCTGCATCCATCAAAATCCGCTGTAGCAAATATTGCAAAGTATATAACTTCTTATTTTCAATGTAAATCAGGCAGGTATACCAATCATTCCATTTGCCAAGCAGCGTCAAAAGCCCAATCGAGGCGATCGCCGGCTTGGAAAGCGGCAGGATGATCTGCCCGAATACCCGGAATTCGCTTGCCCCGTCAATCCTGGCCGACTCCACACAGGAAATAGGCAGCCCCTGAAAAAAAGTACGCAGCACAATGATGCTCCACGCACTTGCCAGGCTGGGGAAAATATACACCCAGATAGAATCCTGCAAATGCAAATACTGTGTGTTGAGTATGTAGGTTGGAATCAGCCCGCCGTTAAACAGCATGGTGAAAAATATAAAAAACGTGATTTGCCTGCGGTACCGAAAGCTGGGCATCGCCAGGGAATATGCCGCCATGCTCATAATGATAAGGCTCAATAAGGTGCCCAGGATCGAGATAAAGGTTGTTACCTTGTACGCATCGACCAGTTGCTGCATATTGCCAAACACATATTCATATCCCGACAAATCCCATTGCATGGGTATCAGCTTATACCCAAATTGGTTCAGCATTTCCTCATTAGAAAAAGAAATTGAAATTACATACGCAAATGGTATCAAAAAACTCAGCGCCACCAGACAAAAAAACAGGTGGTTTGCGATCCCCCCAACACGTTGCAGTCCTCTTTTCCTCATTCCCATGACTCCCTTGCAAATTTTAAATTCCACTTCCACAGTTTTATCTTATCATATCTATATCATAAGAAACACGGCACTTTTTCTACTTTCCGCACTTTTTTCCGCTTCTTTCCCCAAACATATTACGGGTCGCGCAAAAGCATATCTGACGGGAGCGGCTGCCGGGCAAGATTGGGTCCGGAAATTTCCAATGCCGGCGCTGTCCCATCCCAAATGATAGGTTGCTGCCAAACTTTGTTAAATTCCTCCTGGGTACCTGCACGGTAATCGGTATAAGTTACCTCTATCCGATGCAATCCTTCCCGTAGGGCGATTGACCAAGTCCCAAACGCATGACGCCGTGTGGCAGGATCCCATTGCTTCCCGTCAATATAAAGGTTGAGCTCATATCCCTCCATGATGTCCGGCCGGATATATTCTTCCGGTGCATAAAAGGTGTATACGCCATCCGCATCAATATCCACATAGCCTGTATACCGGAAAGAATAGGGGCCATCCGTCTGCCTAGCAGAAACATCAAACAACTGCGCCACATTGCCGGATGCAACCGGCTGGCAGTTATCCAGGCTGACAAACGCCTCTTTCCAATTTCCTTCATAATATTGATAGTCCAGACCCTGTTCGGTTTGCCGGGGCGTAAGCGGCTGTAGCGGTTCCTGCTTTGTATAAAGCGCATAAGACACCGGCGAAGCATAGGTATAGCTACGCGCTGTACCATTTTCCTTACGGAAGGCAACCGCTTTTACCACAGTTGTTTCATCCAGCACCACCGGCTGGGTATACAAAGGGGAACTTTCGGTCGGCTGCGTGCCATCCAGCGTATAATGGATCTCCACATCTGAAGCAGGGCTGGCCAGTTCCAATGCAACCGTATCATAAAATACATTCACACCTGGAGAAATGGAAACAGGTTCTAAAGGCGTATCAATGGCAAGCACCTCTGTTACCGTATTCCCAGCCAAGCAAAATTCAAAATTAGGCTTTTGCACCTGCTGTGCCGCACCATTTACCGCCCACCCGTCACATCCGAGCACAATACCGCTTGTACGCCCGCCATACTCCACCGCCAGCAGCGCTTCCTCCCGGGAAAGCCCCCCGTAGGTTTCAAAGGATTCCGGCAACGGAGGCCCGATATAGCAGTAAAGCTCCTCCGGCCTGCGTTCCGCCTGCCCGAAATAGGATAAGGCGTATTGGACGCACTTGGTAATCCCCTCCGCCGGGTCGGTAAGGGTCCCATCCAGATCAAACAACAAATACCGATGCAACGGGCCACATCCTCTCTTTTCATAAAAGCCCGCT
>CALGRC010000186.1 GCA_937959315.1 uncultured Clostridia bacterium
AAATTGCAATGGATGGCGTTAATCTAGTGCGTATGAGGAAGATTGACAGCATAATATTTGGAGAACATTCATCACACCAGAAATTTGATAGTGACATGCTTGACAGATTGCTGTATTTCATTTCGGAGTTAAAACAAAATGGAGTCTATATATATTTGTCATTGATTTCAGATTATACCTTGCTAGCTTCGGACGGAATAGACAATTATGAGGAGTATCAAGCAGGGCTTGGGTTTGACGGATTTTGGAATGCGGATTTAATCGAACTGCAAAAGGCATATGTGAATATGCTAATGCGCGCTGATAACCCTTACACTGATTTAACTCTGATAGACGATCCGGCTGTGGTAATGGTAGACTTTGTTGATTCAAAGAGCACGCTGGATTTTTCCGTGGGGGTAAATTGTCGTCCTGTCAATCATGAAGAACAGCAAAAGTTGAACGAACGATATCTTGACTTTATAAAATCAAGATATCATACAACGGCCAATTTAAAAAGCAAGTGGAATGATTATGATATTACAGACGCCGAAACAATAGAGGATGGGAGTTTACGGGCAGATCCGGCGTGGAGAAATATATTGCATTCTGCTGCTTATAAAAAAGATATGACAGATTTCCTGGTAGAAATTGAGCGGAAATACTACGATGAGATGAAACCGCTGGTATCTGGAAAGCTGTCCGCAGTCAATACAAATTCTGCAAATAACTATCCGTTTGCAGATTTAAAGGCAAGCTCCGCGGCGGATTTTACTGCAAGAAATTCAATTTATGCAAAAACAATGAACTTATCTGACAAGATCAGCACAAATACCATTTTCAATGTATACACTTCCCCGGTTAAGAATATGAAGACTGCAACGGTATATGGGCTGGCGTCGAACGCGGTAAGCGGACAGCCATTTGTTTGCGGGTATGGAGCTGGCCTGCCGAATTTGTATCACAGTGCGGAGACGGTAATGGTTCCTTCATTTGCTGCGCAGAACAACTGGATGCCGATACAATATTCCTATGCCAATGACACATATGACAAT
Organism: uncultured Clostridia bacterium; assembly: GCA_937959315.1. GTDB lineage: Bacteria > Bacillota > Clostridia > UMGS1810 > UMGS1810 > CALGRC01. The sequence goes on from CALGRC010000186.1 coordinate 1,035, forward strand.
ACCGCCATACACGATACCTATGCAATCTATGAAAATCCTGTGAAGAAGGCACTTCTTCCAGCGATGGCAGTGCTTTATTATGCCATGGAACCGCTTGAGGAAACAGAAATGGCAATTGCAGAAACAGAGTCTCCGGCTGTGTCATATGAAACGCTATATACTACTAACACAAGATTCCGTTTTGACGGCGGCGAGACCGGAAAGAAGCAAACGGATTCCAGTAAAAAGAAAATAAAAACAGATAAGATTTATTGGGATATGGCAAGCGGTATATTTGAAGCGCGCACGTCGAAGGCAGAAGCAATGAGCGGTTTCTTTGAAGAAGCCGAGGAGATGCCGTCATTTATCCTGAAAGCAGACAATACGTTTGTAACGGCGGTACTTTTGTCCAGAGATGAAAAGGAGATTGCAAAGTCGGACAACATGATCTTTACCGTTTGCTGCGGAACGCAAAATAAAGGGTGCTCAGTAGACATTATCCGGGATTGTTATAATGATACTGGGAATGCACCGATTTTGGTAGAGTCAATAACAGGAACGATCACATTAAAATTACAGGGTGATTTTTCGGTATGGGCTTTGGATGCAAATGGCAAAAGGCAATCACAAATTGCGGTTACGAAAAATGCACTGGGATATTCTGAATTTTTGATTTCATCTGAGAATAGAACCATTCAATATGAAATATGCAGGAATAATGGATAATCATGTTTTATCCGGCGGGAATTTTTTGAAATGGAGGATGACTATGAAGCAAAAATTGGCAGCTGCATTTATGCTTGCAGCGATATGTTTTATAACGGTTTTTGTACATGCTGAAAGTGAAATTGATGTAAACCTGAATACAGATACATTTGAAATTAAAGTCACGGGAGAGTTGGGGCAGGATCGCGGCAATCGGCGCATCTTGTTATACTGCGTTCCCGAGGGCACATCCATAGAACTCGACGAGTCGGCGGCTGCACCAAAAGAGACGAACACATTTAAAATTTTCAAGCAGGGCATAAGCGATGAAAATGGTTTTTTTAGTTTTGACAATTTGCGGATTAACTCGACAGAAAAGACAAACGACTATGTCTTTTACCTGACCATTGAAAACGACGAAATCGCACGGATTTCTGCTCCTATTCGTATTGCGTCGGCACAAGATATTTCCGATTTTATCAGCGGTGTGTCAAATCAGCCGCATACAGCAATTCTATCCCGGCTCAATGGCATAAGCGAGGATAACCAAATTGGCCTTGACTTGCATTTGTATGATATGCTGTCTGAAGAAGGAAAAACAGAAGTAGCGAAAACAATGGAATATAAGGCATATTCCAAAATCAGTGAAGTGGAAAACGATATCAATGCAGGCTGTGTTGATACTGCCCTTTTCCATATGGTTGCTTCTGCTGATATTGACAAATTTCTGTATCCGGATGCGTATGAGGATATGAGCACATACGCTGCGGTTGTGAACGAACGCAATGGATTTGCACAATATTTGGCGGCCAATGTGCAGGAGGCGCAAACGCTGCAACAGCTCACGATGGTTCAACGAAAGTCGCTGTATGAAAGAATCATACAGATGGAGCCAGAATCGAACGCAGATTTCTATGCTAATCTTTCGTTTGCGGTTTTACTATACGAAATTGATACGGTGTCTGGCTATGGCGATATTACGACGATTCTAGAGAAGTATAAAGATTCCCTGCTAAAGGATATGGATTACGCCCAATATAAAAGCAGCGGCAGGATGGAGACGATTAACAAAGCAATCATGGGCAAGACATTTTCATCTCTAACAGAACTGTGCAAATATGTGAATGATGAAAGCAAAAATATCGGCAGCACTTCTAAGCCGGGCGGCGGTTCGGGTCATTCTGGCAGCAGTTCGAACAGCGGGAGTACGGCGGGTGGTAGTTACGCTTGGCCGGATCCGGAAGCAACGCAAACTTTGCCCATAGATGCCAGCACAACAGCAACTGTGTTTTCGGACATTGAAGCGTATACTTGGGCAAAAACGGCCATCTTGGGATTGCATAACCTTAAAATCATTTCTGGGACAGGCGATGGTTTATTTGAACCGGAGCGAAATATAACCCGTGAGGAATTTTTGAAAATGCTGGTTCTTGTCAAAGGCTATCAGATTACGACTGGGAGCTGCCAATATCAAGATGTTGACCCAGATGCGTGGTATGCGCCGTATATATATACTTCGGCGGAGCAAAAAATTGTAAACGGAATCAGCGATTATTTATTTGGAATCGGAGAAGCGATTACAAGACAGGACGCCGCTGTTTTCATATGGAGAGCTTCTGGCGCCCCCGGCGCAAAATATGAAAGCAATTTTACTGACAAAGACAGTATTGATGAGTATGCCAAGACAGCAATTGGATGGATGCAATCTCAGTCGTTTATTTCGGGGTATGATGATAAGTCATTTAGGCCTCAAAACAGTATTTCGCGGGCAGAGGCGGCAAAAATTCTTTATCTGCTTGCGCAGAAGAAGCAATGATTACCATATCGGAAACGAATAAGAAGGAGATAATATGAAAAGAGTATTGAATGTAATGTTAGCGGCGGTGATTGTCATATCGTGTATGTCGTTTCCTTCGATGTCTCGGGCTGAAGAGACAAATACGCAAATGGAAACGGACAGGAGATATGACGTATTACAGCACTTAGGTTTATATGAAGGAAATCACAGCGCAACGAGCGGAATATCACGGATGGAGGTCGTCAGAAGCCTTGTAACCATTGTAAATAAAGACGGTAATGCGTATGCATACGGATATAATGAGGCCGCAATGCATATTACCGATATCAGCGAGTCTGACAAAAATGATCTGGGTGTAGCAATCAGGAAAAAATTTGTGAGGAATCCGGCAGACGGCATGTTTTATCCCAATGAAAATGCTGATTATGATTTTGTTGCATACGCGCTGGTCGCAATGACGGGTTATACGTTTGAATTGGATACCAACCAATATAAAGTCCGTGCAGCGCAGTTGGGGCTGTCGGACAATCTGGGCTCTGCAGCTGTCGGCAATTTTTCGGCGGCTGATTATGTTAATATGCTGTATAATATGCTTGATGCAGAATATATGATTGTTCAATATGGGTCGGAAAGCTATCATACAACTGCAAGCGATACGGTTTTAGAGGGGATGTTTGGCATTGGAACAGCCCAGTGGCGGCTAGTAGCAAATGCGTATACTGATTTGACTGGCAAGAACAGCGCTGCACACAACACTCTGGTTTTCAGGGATAAAACCGGGCAGCTGTATACAGATTTTGAATGCGATTATACCTATGACCCCAATCTTATAGGAAGACAGCTGACGGTATTTTATGACATTGAAGATGAAAAGATTCTCTATATGCAGCCTCAGCGGGCAGATGATTGTCTGCTTGCACTGTCCGGGAGTGACTTGATAGGATTTGACAGAAACAGACGCAAGCTGTCATACCAATTGATGACTTCGGGAGACAGATGGAATCAAAAATTCGTGACATAAGAGATCGCTCTACGACAGAAATGGATATTATATTGAACGGGCAATTTACATTTGAGCATAAGTATGTATACGATCTTTTAGAAGGAAAGGGCAGCTTAAATATTGCCAGTGTGCATTTGTATGATATAGACGGTGATTCTAAATCGGACTTGATGAATATCGATGCATATCAGGATTATTTGGTTAAATCAACGAGTACAACGGATGACAATTTGAGTATTCTTGATTCTGTAAGCAATACCAGAATTACAATAGAGAACGGTAATAAGGACATCGTTTCTATTGAAAATGAAAAGGGCGAGAGTATTCGCTTTAACAATATCAAGTCAGATGATATTGTATCGGTTTTTCAAGGACTGGGAAGTGTCAATTACACCAAAATTGTGGTTTCAAGCAGAGTTGAGACACAGTATTTAAAAGAGACGTATCGTGAATTTGGTAAGCAATATATTGCAACAGATGAGGATGTATACAGTCTATCACAGGGAATAAAAGCTGAAAATCCTGAAATTTCGTTGGGTAGGGCATATAAATTATACATCGACGCCTTTGGTGTGGTTGCAGATTATAGAGTTTCGGATTCAATTTATGATTCAATAGCTGCAGTTGTGCAATTTTCTATGAAAAAGGGCATGGATCATACGTTATCTGCCAAGCTATTTACTGCTACCGGAAATTTTGTCAATTATGATTTTGCCAACGAGTATTATATTGACGGTTTGCCTGCAATATTTAACGGAGAGACATGGATGTACAATTCGAAGGAGGTTACTGAGACATTAAAAAAAGAAGTTTTTCAGTTTGAGTTAAATGGGAAAGGTGAAATCCGCAATGTGTATCTTCCGTCCGGCGAAAAGCAAGATGGAAAAATCTCGCATACACTAGGAATGTTAAATGTTGAAAATATATTGAATGACCCGAATAATTATACCATGATATATAAAAGAAATGGGAAACATTTCATTCCGTATGGCAGCGGTACTTCATATATGAACTTTATTGTTCTAAATGCTCATGCAAAGGTTATTACCATTCCGTCGACCACAGTGGTCAAAAACAGAGAGGCATATTTTCGGGTGCAGGAGGGTGAATTGTCCAATGATTACAGAGCCGCTGCAATTGGATATTCATTTTCTCCGGATTCTACAGTTTCTGACCTGGTGGTAATGATTAGCGATGGCAGTTCCGATCTATCCAGTTCTTCTTACTATGTTGTTTCTGATGTCTATACATGCCTGAACAAAGAGGGCGCGGTAGTCAAGGGGCTTTCTTTGATGAAGAATGATGGATCTGTCACGGAATTTTACGGGGAAGATGAGGAAATTATGGAATGCCATCCGGAAAGCGGAGAAAAGATTCGTGATAATGCAGAAATCAATGTGGGAGATGTTATTAAGATTGCCTTGAATGCTGCCGGAGAAATAAACGCAGTGGGAAAATTTTACGATTGCAACGCGGGGAAGGGGTCTATGAACAACGTCACATATTGGTATACGGGTAATCGGTTTGTATATGGTTGTGTGTATGATATTGATACCCGGTCATTGGCTTATGTAACTGGGACTTCAATTACGCCGTCTATGAATTTTCAAACCAGCTTGAACCTACAGGGGTTGTTAAGCGCGAAGGCCGTAATGATAAAGCCTGGAAGAAACGCCGAGAAGATTGTAGAATATGGGACTATCGGCGAAGTGGTTAGCTATAAGGAAAACCCGGAATTATATTCAAAGATGGTGTTGGCGGGCGGCTATGGGGAACAAAGCTTGCTGGCATTCTATTTGCATGAATAACGGATACATAGATGGTATTTAAAATATAGAATACGATAGAACAGAGGGTGGTTTGAATATGAAGAAGATAGCCTTTTTCATCATTGGGCTTAGCGTTATGGTCTCAACTGCATATGCGGCAGATGATCCTTATTTGGAGGATTTTGAATCCTATAATGATTTTGCTGTGTACAATTCGGAGGATTTAGTCGTATCGTATCCCGGATATGAAAATTCTAACGTTACAGGTAGATACATAATTAATGGAAAGGGCGGCATCTATAGCGATGATGAAGCTTACACCGCCAATGCAGCAGAAAATATTTACTGTTATGCTAAGACCGGAGATGGAACAGCAGACCTTGTGTTTGGAGGATTAAATAATGGATGGCATGGTGCCTATTCCCATCCGCCGACAAGTTTGAATTGTCAGGGCGGAGCCGGAGGCGAACTGAATCCGTGGAACCGCAAACTGGCAGTTGTATCGGTAAGTGGTAATAAGGTTTTGCAGATGAATCCAAACGACAATGGATATGTTAATACATACAGCATTTATGCAAACGACGATGTTGATTTTTATGAGCATAGCCGGTGGTCAACAGATGTTTACATTGATAACGCATATTCCGGAGGATATTTTGATATTGTACTGTCAACGGGTAAAATGAGTGCAATACAGCCATTGGCATATTTACCCTCCATTGCCAATGGGCGTTTAGAGATATTGGATTTTATAAAGTTTCATGACGATGGAACAATATTTTGCCTTGAGGAAGCAGTAACAACGTATCAGAAGAAAACATGGTACACAGTTGAGCTTAGCATAGATCAAAATGAGGGTGGGCCGCAATTTAACTTTAGACTGATTCAAAAGTCAAATGGTGAATGTTTATTTGAAACGGGGGAAACGGATCTTCCGTTTTCTATAGAGGACGATGCTGCAGGCATTGGGTATACCGCTTTCACCTCAAGAGGAAATAACGCTACTAATGTCTATGTTGACAATATAGTGTTTGAAAAAGTGGATTTTTATGCTGTCAGTGCAAGCAACAGGGACGTCAGTATTAATGGAAAAGGAAGTTTCGCCATCAAGTTTAACGGCGAATATGATGAAAGTACCATTAGCAATGATACCATTAAGGTGTTTTTGGGGGATGAGGAAATCGCCGCCGATGTATCCTGCTTGTCGCAAAACCGTGTGAGAATTGCTTTGCCGGTTTTGCTTCCGGCACACAATTACCGAATTGTTGTAGATGGTGTGGTGGGCTTAAATGGAATCAAAGCCAAATGTGAAGTACCGTTTAAAACGGTAAGCCATGCTGCAATAAACACGGCCGCGATAAACGGTACTGATGTTTCGGTTACGTTGAAAAATAATTCTGTAGAAAGCTTGCATACAACGGCTGTTGCCGTATGCGAGGATGAAAACGGGGTTCTGTTAAAGCTCGCTTATATGCCTATTACCTTGGATGATTCGGCACAGCAGGAGCAAACATTTTCCGGAATTGTAACAGAGGATACCGCAACGGTTTCAGTATATCTTATTTCTGGCTTTTCAAAAGGAATACGGCCTATTTCGGATTTTAAAGTATTGACAAAATAAAGGTGGCAAATATGTAGAATGCTGGAAAAACGAAGAATCGCGAGCAAATAACAGACGGTAGATATGGGTGGATTTATGAAATATATAGCTAATGGTTATCAATTTGAATCGGATTCAGAATATGACATTACACTGACTGTACAAGAGGAGAGCGCTGTACGTACGGTTATAAAAATATGCATTGATTTTCACGGTCAGGTAATTCCGAAGTCCGTTAAAATCAGATGGAGAACTCCTTGCGGCAGGGTTTACGCGATGTGGAACTGCTTGGATAACCGTAGTCGGTCGCTCTGCCCCGACTGGGCGATGGCTTGTAATGCCTCCAGGGCGGTGTCGGGGATGCCTCTGCAATGCTATATCGGCAGAAGGGGAGAAAACATCATAACTACAGCATTGTCAGATGTAAGCACACCCGTTTGGCTGCGCTCGGGAGTTGTCGAAGAAACAGCGGAAATAGCGTGGGAACTAGTACTTTTTCCTGAATTGCCTGGTGAAATGAGTGAATATTCCGCCTATCTTTTACTGGATGCTAATGAGGTGCCCTATCAGGAAAGTATCAATCGGGTAAGCAGGTGGTGGGAGAAGTTTGGATATGTAAACGGCAATACGCCGCCAGAGGCGTTTGATTCTGTTTATTCCACATGGTATTCCTATCATCAGAATGTAACATCAGATGTGTTGATAGAGGAATTAAAGGCGGCAGCGCAGCTTGGTATAAAAACCGTCATTGTGGATGATGGCTGGCAGACGGAAGATAATGGAAGAGGATATGCGCATTGCGGGATATGGAAACCTGCGGCGACGAAAATTGCCGATATGAAAGCTTTTACAGAGCAGGTTCATAAGCTTGGGATGAAGCTGATGCTCTGGTTTTCCGTGCCGTTTGTGGGGCTCCATTCAGAGATATACGAACGATTTAAGAATCAGGTGCTTGGCCCAGGAGACGGCAATGCGGTTGTACTTGACCCGCGTTATCCAGAGGTTCGTAAATATTTGATACAGTCCTATGAATACGCGGTAACCCGGTGGAAAATCGATGGGTTGAAACTTGATTTTATCGACTCGTTCAGGCTGACAGAGAGTAGCAACACATTTTCGCCGGAAATGGATACCGCTTCGGTAGACGAAGGGGTTTGCTTGCTTTTAGAGGAAGTTAACAAGGCTCTTACTAAGCTGAATCCAAATATCCTGATTGAGTTTCGGCAGAGCTATATTGGGCCCGTTATGCTCAAGTACGGAAACATGCTGCGTGCAGCGGATTGCCCAATGGATGCGCCGACAAATAGAGTAAGTGTAATCAATCTCAGAATGACATCGGGCAACCGCGCGGTACATTCGGATATGCTGATGTGGGAATTATCAGAGTCGGCAGAAAAAGCTGCAGCGCAGGTGATAGCTGTTTTGTTTTCAGTGCCTCAGATTTCGGTCAGAATTAATGAGCTGCCCGAGGCACAGTATCAAATGCTGAAGCATTATCTGGAATTTTGGCAAGACAACCGAGAGGTTTTGACCCAGGGTGATTTGAAAGTGAAAAACCCCGAAGCAAATTACAGTATAGTAGTAGCGGAAAAAGGAGAGAAAGCAGTAGCAGTTGCATATTCGGAGAGTGTTTTGGAGATAGGAAAGCCGTATTCCAGGTTGTCATTTATTAACGGAACGAGTGGCAACAAACTGTATATTGAGAACAACGGTGCTGACTGTGCATATCATTGCAGAGTATATGACTGTACAGGCAAGGTGGTTTTGGAAAATGAAGTTATGCTTACGAGTGGTATAAATGCCTTCGAGGTTCCGTTTTCTGGACTGATGAAGTTTCGAAAAAAACTGGGTGTATGACAAAGTGAGGGATGTAATTTTAAGAAATAGCAGAGCGGAACAGTACCTTCGGTGTGTCGAGGAAAAATTTTATTACAAAAAATGTTCTTTCCGAATCAAGCTTTAAAACGGCATTTTGTCACTTTTTGAATTTCTGTTATATGCGGTCCTTCGTCGGAACGAATAACACTTACGCAAAAGCATAACTAAAAAATACAATACACACCATATGCGGGAGGCAAAATATGATGAAAGAAAAACTGAATTTTATACCTGATATACCTAATCCTTCTCCGGATTATTACTGCACATGGCAAACGCAGTTATATGCAACAAGCGATGGCAAACCGGAAGGGCAGCGTCGGGCTATGAATGAACAGGGGATATTTGACACTGCATTTCCGTTTCATTGGGCTGACTTTTATAAAAAATCCAGACGAGACTTATTCTTTGTAATGGATGACAGCTGGGATGTTCCACCGAATGGGGATAAAAGCAAGTACGGAAGTTTGATTTTGGATAAAGAAAAATTTTCGGGTTTTTATTCGTCCGGTGATTCCGATGAAGCACTGAAATCTTTAAGCGATAAAATTTTATCTTTTGGTTGGAAAGGATTGGGCGGATGGATTTGTGCGCAGGAGTCGCCGGTGGTGATGGACAATACCACATATGATGCGTATTGGATAGAACGGTTGAAAGCCGCTAGGTATTCAGGTATGCGCTATTGGAAAGTTGACTGGGGATCAAAAGACCAGGACGCAGCGTTTAGAAAAAGGATCACAGAACTTGCGCGTAAGTACGCGCCGGATTTGTTTGTGGAACATGCTATGAATGCGGATTTTATATCTTTTTCTGATGTTTTTAGAACGTATGATGTTCCGGCAATCATGTCCATCCCCATGACATTGGAAAAGCTTGCAGCGGTTTTGAAAAAGGCAAGATATACCGGCGAAGCACTCAGTTTAGTAAATTGCGAAGATGAGGCTTATATTTCCGCGGCCGGGGGCTTTACGATGGGCATTATGCGTCATCCGTATGCCGGAAATTTTCCAAACGGAAAACCAGATATGTCTTTTCCGGCGTGCCACAGGGATTTAAAACGAAAAACGGAGGAAGTTTTTCGCGCTGCCAGATATCATCGGATTGCACCGGCATTTGCTGCTGATTCCAAAGAGGTTTGTATTTCTGAAACGCTGCTTACCGATACCTGGAGATTTGTGGATTCTTTTGCAGAAATGGAAGAATGGTGGTTTTCTCTAGATTCGATAAAGGATTTCATGAGTAACGGTGTATTGAAAAAAACAGCACCTGCTGCCATAAGCAGGCGCATGCCGCTTCCCCAAATTACACCCGATGAAAACGGTGAAATACCGTATGTTGTATGTTCAAAAAATCCAAACGGTGTGGTTTCGGCAGCATTTTTGGCCAGGACAAAGGAACGCAGGTATTACACACCGTTGTGCGATATTACACTTGATGCAGGTGAGGCAGAGATTGTGGGCTTGTTTGGATATTTTAAAAGCGTCAGCTTAAAATTTGATGTTTTCATTGAGGGGTGTCGTGTTTTTGTACAAAACCTTTCGGATGATTTCTCCTATCATATAACGGAAGCCGTTTTTGTGAGCGGGCATTCGATACATATTCCGTTTTCGGCGATAAAAGAAATTGTTACATCGGAAGATAAGTCAGAACCAGGGTTTATCATAAAAATAATGAAACACTAGTGGAAGAGTTAGGTAAATGGTACGCAGCAGCGGATAACGGCGGCCAGGTAAATTTACTATGATTTGACCGATGCCATGTCAGAAAAGAAAGGCGGATGAAAATGTCAGAATTTAGAAAAACAGGCATCATGGTGGATTGTTCCAGAAATGCAGTGCCTACGGTGAAAACTTTAAAAAGATTTATTGATTTGATGAAGGAAATGGGCTACAATATGCTCATGCTCTACACTGAGGATACCTATGAGGTGGAGGGACAGCCATATTTTGGTTATCTGCGCGGAAGGTATTCTTGTGAGGAATTAAAGGAAATCGATGACTATTGTTTTGTACGCGGAATTGAATGTATCCCATGTATTCAAACGCTTGCACATCTGAACGCTTTTGTTAGGTGGAACGAGGTGCAAAAATATACGGACTGCAATGATATTTTGATGGTGGGGGATGATCGAACCTACAAGCTGATTGATGAAATGTTTGCTTCGCTGTCGAAAACATTTCGTTCTAAAATAATCCATATAGGTATGGACGAGGCGCATATGGTCGGCAGAGGAAAATATCTTGACAAAAACGGATATGTGCCGCCATACAAAATTATGCAGGAGCATTTGAATAAAGTGCAGAAAATCGCTGACAAATACGGTTATCAAAGTATGGTATGGAGCGATATGTTGTTTCGATTGTGCAATAACGGAGCATATTATACGGAAAATCCAGACATTATCGGGCAGGAAGCGAGGGATGTATTACCTGATAATGTCATACCAGTATATTGGGATTATACGTCATTGGACAAAGAGCGTTATGACAACATGCTAAAAGCGCATAAACGTCTGAAAACACCGGCATGGTTTGCGGGCGGGTTATGGAAATGGTCGGGATTTGTGCCGCTGAACGGATTTTCTATCAAGGCAAATATTGCAGCGCTCAAATCCTGCAAAGAACATAATGTGGAAAATGTATTCTTTACCATGTGGGGGGATAACGGGGCTGAGGCGTCGCTGTTTTCAATTCTGCCGTCTATGTTTTACACCTCACAATTGATAAAGGGAATTGATAATGAGACAGAAATTAAGGAGAATTTTAAGCAATTTACGGGTATTGCGTTTGATGATTATAGGGCAATCGACATCCCGGAATTTTCTAACATGGCGGGAAATGAAAGCAAGGTTGTCAATCCATCGAAGTATATGCTGTATAATGACTATTTCTGCGGACTGCATGATGCAATAACCGATGCGAGCAGAAATGAGATATACGCAAGAGCCGGCAAAAAGCTTGCAATGCTTGAAAACAATGAGACCTATGGGTATGTCTTTGCAACAATAAAGGCACTTTGCGATGTTTCGAAATTGAAA
>CALGRC010000187.1 GCA_937959315.1 uncultured Clostridia bacterium
TAATGGGGATGTCGGTGTGATTGAGAGCATTCAGCCACAATTCCATACATTGTCGGTTTTGTATGATAACCGGCGGGCAGTATACGCATTCAAAGATTTGGAAGAATTGGATTTAGCCTATTGTATGACGGTACATAAAAGCCAGGGCAGTGAATTTCCAGCAGTGGTTATCCCGCTATATGATGCGCCGTATATGCTGATTAACCGGAATTTGTTTTACACAGCTGTCACAAGGGCAAAGGCATTGGTGGTGCTGGTAGGGAAAGAAGATATCATGCGGCGGATGGTGGACAATAACCGGGAGCTGCTGCGGTATTCCGGGTTGCGGGAAAAATTGCAGCAAAAAGGTGGCTTGGAGGATGTTTTTGCTTTCTAATATGTGGGAGCGGATATTAAATTGGATATTTGTGCGCCGGTGTGTGGGATGCGGTTGTATTGTAGAACCGGATAACCCGCTTGCGCTCTGCCGGGATTGTGCGGTACGGCTGCAAACATGCGGGCAGAGTATACCTGGAAACCGCTTTTATGTGCAGGCTGTTTCTGCCATTCCATATGAGGGTGCTACCTGCAATGCGATGCAGCGGTTCAAGTTTCACAACCAGCGGTATTTGGGCAGCACGTTTGCGGCGCTGCTGTATCGTCATGTCAAGCCAATGCCTTTTTTACTGAAAATTGATGTGGTGGCTTGTGTGCCCATGCATCCAAACCGGAAGAGGTATTATAACCAGTCGGCGGTGATTGCAAAGGAATTTGCCCGTTTGGCGGGTCTGCCGTTTGCAGAGCATATGTTGATAAAAGAAAGGGATTTGCCGCCGCTGAGCAAAATGGGGAGGCAGGAAAGGCTGCGGTCGGTACGCGGTGCGTTTTTAGCAAATAACGGGGCCGGTGCATATCCGATTTATGGCAAGGTCATTGCGCTGATTGACGATATTTACACCAGCGGCGCAACAACCGGCGAGTGCGCAAAGGTTTTGATGTTAAATGGCGCGGCCGGCGTTTTTATTCTGACGCCTTGTTATGCGGTAATGGATAAAAATTACCATACTAGAATGATAAAAACTGTAAATACTAGTAGGGAATCCAGAAACTGAACAAAACAGGAGGAATCAGGATATGGGTAAAAATTACCGGAAATCTCGGCTGATGGTACCGGAAGCCTATGATGCCATGACCAAATTCAAATTGGAATGTGCAGAAGAAATCGGCCATTTGCAGTATTGCAAGGAAAACAACGACCATTATAAAGGAGATCAGACAGCCCGGCAAAATGGGCACGAAGGCGGACCAATCGGCGGGCAGATGGTTAAAAAAATGATTCAGCAATATGAGGAAAATATGTAAATGGGATGTGCGGGCCGCGGGAAAAGCGGCCCATTTTTTTATAAAAAATGCTTGACAAAATCTACTACATGGTGTAGTATATAATTACTACGTAGTGTAGTAAATAAGAAAGGGGATGAACATATGCCAGAATACAAAATTTCACAGTCGGAATTGGATGTGATGGAAGCCATATGGCAGGCTGGGGGCTGGCTGAGTGCGCATGACGTCATTGCGCGGCTGTCAGATTCAAAAAAGTGGAAATATACAACAGTGGCCACTTTTTTGACCCGGCTGAAGGAAAAGGGATTTTTGGAGCAGGACAAACGGGGAACGTCCAATGTTTACCGTGCAGCGGTTTCAAAAGAGGCTTACAAGGAGGAAGAGACACAAGCTTTTGTTGCATCCATTCATCATGGGTCTAAAAAAAGCCTGATGGCGTCGCTCTATGGCGGCAAGCTGACCGATGCAGAGCTGGATGAGCTCATTCGCTGGGTAGAAACGAGGGAATGATATGGCATATCTGTTGAGTAAGCTGCTGGTTCTTTCGATGACGGGTATGGCTGCCGTTTTGCTGACGCGGGCAATGACTTGCCTTTGCGGGAAATACATATCCAAAAAGTGGAGCTATTATATTTGGCTGCTGCCGCTTGTATTGTTTTTGTTCCCAATCACAGGCATGGGGCCGGAGCGGCCGGCGGTAGAGTTATCGTCTGCGGTTTTGACTGAGCAGGCGCAGGCGTTGGAGCAGGAACTGCAATCCCAGGTTGTTGAGGCGCCCGCCGCCCGGCCGGAGGCGGCTGCCGTACAGCAAGAGATGCCAAAACCGGTGCAGGCACAGGCTGTTCAGGCGCCGGATCAACCCGTTCGGTTTTCAGCGGTATGGGTATGGCCGGCTTTGGGCATTGTTTGGCTGATGGGGCTGCTGTCAATTTTGCTGTACCGGGCGGCAACCAGGATCCGGTTTTTGCGGCGGCTGCGGGTAATTTGTGAAGAGCCGGGGGATTGGGAAAAGCAAATTTTTTCAAATATCTGCGCTGACATGCAATTGAAAAAGCCGGTTTCGCTCAAACGGGTGAAAGCGGAAGTATCGCCGTTCCTGACCGGTATCCGGCGCCCGGTTGTTGTGCTGCCGGAGAAAGTGTCGCCAGAGGAGCTTCCGCTGGTATTGCGGCACGAGCTGACCCACTTGAAGCGGCGCGATTTGTTATACCGCGGCTTTGCCTATTTTGTATCGGCAGTGCATTGGTTCAACCCGGCGGTGTATTTAATGCGGCATTGGATAGAACAGGCGATGGAGCTTTCCTGCGACGAGGCGGCGCTGTCTGGGTTAAGTTATGAACAACGGCGGCAGTATGGGCTGTCGGTATTGCATTTGATGAAACGGAATAACAATTTTGTCCGGGGATCGGCGTTTTTATCCGAGGGCCGGCAGAATATCAGGCAGAGAATGGAGGGTATTATGACAAAGCATACATATGGGAGATGGGCAACCGTTGGCGGGATTGTGCTGGCAGCAATCCTGTTTTGTACCACAACTGCATTGGCAGTTGGCATCAATGGCGCAAACCCGGTGCAAAACCCGTTTGGCGTGAATTATGACAGTATTGTGGGGACATTTACTTATGATTCCGATACCGAACAGATGCCTGCCAATGCGGGCAGCGGGCGTGCCGTGATCCAGGCGGCGCTGGTTAATACGCCGCTTTCCAAAAGCTTTTATGCCAGCGTACAGGTGCCGCAGTACCGGCTGTACGGCCAGATGCAGGTGGCAGAAGATGGCAGCGGCATTGTTTACTGGAATGAGCAGCCGGCGGAAATCATCAGCGCACAGGCGGAAATCCGGATGGACGAGCTGCTGCGGCAGGTCAACGACGGCCGCGACTGGTTTGGGAGGTTTACGGTGACCATCAACGGCGAAACGGTGATGGACAGGGCGTATGGGGTATTGTCTGACGTGCCGGGGGCCGGCCAGCAGAATTTGACACGGCTGAACATTTATAACGACCAGGCGGGTACCTCGGTATCGCTGTACGGGATGCGGTTCAGCCTGGGAAGCGAGGCGCTGCTGCAGGCGGCAAAAGAAAATGAGCAGGTGCGGGATGCGGTTGACGCGCATGTGGATACAGTGGAGCGGCTTGATACGCGTGTGACGGCCTTTACGCTGCCGCAGGATACATGCCCGTGGTATCCGGCGCAGGCGGCAGAGGAAACAGCGGATGAGACGGGATATGCCTATCTCCGTTATAATGCCACCCTGGGCAAGCTGGAGATGGCGTTGGATGATATTTCTTGCCCGGATGCCCGTGTGAGCGCCCAGTTATCGGATGGGTTTACCTTTGCCGGCGGCAGTGCGCGGGGACGGTTTTTAGTGGAGTGGCACAGCAACAACGCGGCGGAATTTACCGGGACGCTCAGCGGCCTGGACGGCAACGCAGGGGACCCATTTACCCTGCGGTCGGACGACGGGGCGTATGTGATAGAAGGGACGCTGGGGGAAAAGATGCTGGGGCATGCGGAAGAAGGGCTCGTTTCATACGGGCTGCCGGAAAACCCGACAGCCAGGGATGTATTCTTACATGGCGCGGATAAGGAAGACCACCGGATTACGGTTGCAGACTTCCCGTTTACCGTGACGCTGGCGCCCGACAAAAAGAGCGTGACACTGGCCTATAAAGAGGACAGCGGGTATGAAGGGTGGCGCGCGACCATGGCGACTTATACAAGCAACCCGGAAACCGAGCCGTATATCTGGGAGGAGCACTATTCCAACGAAGGGAATACCTTTACCTTTTCAGTGCTGGACACCGGGGCGCGGCACTACATCAACTTTACCGCGTACAATACGCTGCCCAATGCTAAGATTGTATACGGCGAGCTGTCGTTTAAGCTGGTTGGTGATGAGATGCTGTATACCAACGGGTTTATCCAGACGGAGAGCAATCCCAACCTGACCGGGGAGACGGCGCTGCCGTATATCCGGGAATACCGGTATTCTGAATTAAAAAAGTTGTTTGAGTAACCTTGACAAGATGAGAAAAATGTGGTATCCTGTCTACAGTTTCATAGTGACCGGGGAGCTCGTGCTGGCGGGCTGAGAGGAAGACACCATCTTCGACCCGTAAACCTGATTTGGATAATGCCAACGGAGGGAGCCCTGTTTTTGGGATGTATTGGGATGCGCCTTTTTGTTGGCGCATCCCATTTTTATTTATTTGCAAGGAGGAAGGAACAGATGGACAGGAACAGGACAAAAAAATTGGTGATGGCAGGGGTATTGGTCGCGCTTGGCGTGGTGTGCTCGGCGTTTTACATCCCGGTGGGCGCGTCAAAATGTTTCCCGGTGCAGCATGCGGTCAATGTGATTGCGGGTGTACTGCTGGGGCCATGGTATGCGGTGGGGATGGCGTTTTGTACGTCGCTGATACGGGTGCTGATGAGTACCGGCTCGCTTTTGGCATTCCCCGGTTCCATGATTGGGGCGCTGCTGTGCGGGCTGGCGTACAAGTATGGGAAAAACCTGGCGTTTGCGTTTGTAGGCGAGGTGTTTGGCACCGGGATTTTGGGCGGTATTGCAGCCTGGCCGGTATCGGTATTCCTGATGGGCAAGGAGGCGGCGCTGTTTGGCTCGGTATTGCCGTTTGTGATCAGTTCGTTTGGCGGCGCGGCCATTTCGGTGGCGCTGATTTTCGCACTCAAACGGACGCATGTGTTAAAATTTGAAACCATTTTGGAGGGGAACCATGGAAAATAATCAAAAGACATCCAGCAGTTCGCAGGCGCTGCTTTGGTTTGGCGCGGCAGTGTCGATATCAGAAATTTTAACCGGCGCGCTGATTGCGCCGTTGGGGCTTAAAATGGGACTGCTGGCGATATTTTTGGGGCATGCGATCGGGTTTGGGCTGCTGTATTTTACCGGCCTGATTGGTGCGCAGTCGGAGCTCCCCGCCATCGAATCCACCCGGATTTCGTTTGGCAGGTATGGCTCTTACCTGTTTTCTATCCTCAATGTGCTGCAATTGGTGGGCTGGACGTCGGTGATGATTGCCAACGGTGCGATTGCACTGGGCGCGGTTACCGAGCAGTCGTTTGGCTGGAATGGGCAGGCGCTGTGGTGCATAGTCATTGGGGCGCTGATTGCATTGTGGATTCTCATTGGGATTAAAAACCTGTCGGTGGTCAATATTGTGGCGGTCGGCGGGCTTCTGGTACTGTCCATTATCCTGGGCTTTATTGTGTTCCGCGGGGATACGGCGGCGCCGGATGCACAGGGGCAGATGACCTTTGGTGCGGCAGTGGAATTGAGCGTCGTCATGACGCTGTCGTGGATCCCGGTTATTTCGGATTATACCCGCTTGGTGCGGCACAAAAAGGCCGGCACGCTGGCCAGCGCGGGCGGGTATTTTGTGGGCGGCTGCCTGATGTTTATCATCGGCCTGGGCGCTGCGCTGTATGCCGGTACGTCGGATATTGCGCAGGTGCTGATGCGGGCAGGGCTGTCCGTTGCGGCGCTGCTGATTGTGGTGCTGTCCACCGTGACGACTACCTTTTTGGACGCTTATTCAGCGGGCGTGAGCGCGGTAAATTTGAATAAAAAAATTAACGAAAAATATGCGGCGCTCATTGCATGTGTAGTGGGAACGCTGCTTGCAATTTTTGTGCCCATGAGCCGGTATGAAACCTTTTTGTCGCTGATTGGTTCGGTGTTTGCGCCGCTTTTTGCGATTTTGCTGACCGATTATTTTGTGCTGAAAAACCGCACCGTAGACGCCAAACGGCTGTGTAACCTGCCCTACTTGATTTTGTGGGCCGTCGGCGTGGTCGGATACCAGCTTTTGATGCAGGTATCTACCCCATTGGGTATTACCCTGCCGGTCATGGTGGGCATTGGTATTTTGACGGTGCTGGTTGAGAAGGGGAGAAGCGTATGTTTGAAAAAATCTTAGAAAATGTGATGGAAAAAACGCCGTTGGTACATTGTATTACCAATTATGTGACAGTCAATGACGTTGCCAATATGGTGCTGGCCTGCGGCGGGTCGCCGATTATGGCGGACGACGCGGCAGAGGTAGAAGAAATTACCAGCCTTTGTACGGCATTGGTAATCAACATCGGTACATTGAATGAACGCACGATAGAATCTATGCTGCGTGCGGGGCTGCGTGCAAACGAGCTGGGGCGCCCGGTTATTCTTGACCCAGTGGGTGCCGGCGCCTCCTCCCTTCGCACCCAGACGGCGCTTCGGCTGCTGGATGAACTGGATATTGCTGTGGTGCGCGGCAATAGCTCGGAAATCCGTGCGCTGGCGACAGGTATGGGGAAAACCAGCGGAGTGGATGCGAATGCAGCGGACGCAGTGACAGAAGAAAACCTGCCGCAGATGACAGCATTTTCCGAACAGTTTGCACAGCAAATGAATACGGTGGTGGCAATCACCGGCGCCATAGACCTTGTCGCCGATGGGAAGGTATGTTATACAATCCGCAATGGCTGTGCACAGATGTCTAAAATCACCGGTACGGGCTGCATGCTGACCGGTGTGCTGGGCGCTTACTGCGGCGCAAATCCAGATATGCTGTTGGAGGCGGCGGCAGCGGCGGTATGTGCTATGGGATGTTGCGGGGAACAAGCTGCGGCACAATCTGCCGGCACCGGTTCTATGCGGGTGGCCTTGATTGACGCAATGAACCGTTTGGACGCAAAAACGCTGGAAGGCGGGATGAAGCTTGAAGTTCGATAAAAAATTGCTACGGCTGTATATTGTAACCGACCGTGCGTGGCTGAACGGCGCGGATTTGGGAAGCCAGGTGGAAGAATCCATTTTAAACGGCGCTACTTTGGTACAACTGCGGGAGAAAGTTTTGGACAGCATATCTTTCCAATCGGAGGCGGAACGAATTAAAACAGTTTGCCATAAACATGGTGTGCCGTTGATTGTCAATGACAATGTGGACATTGCATTAAAAATGGATGCAGATGGCGTGCATGTAGGACAAAGTGACATGGAAGCCGGAGATGTAAGAAAAAAAATCGGCAATGACAAAATAATCGGTGTGTCAGCTCAAACAGTGGAGCAGGCAATAAAATCCCGGGAGAGAGGCGCTGATTACTTAGGAGTAGGAGCAGTATTCCCTACAGGCTCAAAGGATGATGCAGAGGATGTATCTTACGATACATTGAAGGCAATTTGCCAGGCAGTGGATATTCCGGTTATTGCCATTGGAGGCATTACAAAGGATAATGTAAAAGAGTTATCCGGTAGCGGAATATGCGGCATTGCTGTAATTAGTGCGATATTTGCTCAGAAAAATATTGAAGAAGCAACAGCAGAGCT
>CALGRC010000188.1 GCA_937959315.1 uncultured Clostridia bacterium
ATCTACGCATTTGTACCACTGCAACGCCTATGCAAAACGATGCAACAGCGAGCAATACCACTTTCCCTGTGGGGAAAACAGAAGCTAAATACAAAAACAAAACAGACAGCGCCGCTAAACATCCGCCAAACGCAATAGTTTTTGCCTTCATTCCACGCCCTCCGTCAACAGCAGGAAATTAAATCGCCGCCCATACATTCACAGCAGCAGTCAGCACAAATCAAATCCCCGCAGCAGCCGCACGGCGTCATGCCAGTACCGCCATACCCCTGCGCATTGCCCATGTTGCGGTAAGAATTCCCCTGCGCCTGCATGCCATTGAGAGCATTGCGGTACTCCATATTGTATGGGTCTAGCTGCACAGCGCGCGCCAAATGCTGATAGGCCTGGTCATACCAGCCTTTGCGCTGCATCACAATCCCCATTAAATAGTGCCATTCGGCGCCGCGCACCTGCACCTGCTGCAAGGCACGCTCCGCCTCGCCAATCTGGCCGGCGTTTATCATCTGCCGGATATGGGACAAATTGCTGTTTGCCCCGCCGTAATTGCCGCCGCTGTAATTGTTTCCGCCAGATGCGCGGCCGCCTTTGTTTTTCATCAAATAATCATACGCTTCATTGATTTCTTTCATTTTTTCCGCGGCTAAATCCCCCAGCGGATTGTTAGCATATTTATCCGGATGATATTTTTTAGCCAGCTTTTTATAAGCTGCTTTGATTTCCTCTTCACTCGCGCCTTCCCGGACGCCCAAAACCTTATATGGATTGTCCATGACTGTAATCCTTTCTATTCAAAATGGTATCCATCCTGCCGCGCATCCCCATATACAGGATGTTTTCCAAAATGGCCTGGTTGCGCTTAATATCCAGCTTCTGATACGCCTCGGCTGCCGCAGCCAATGTGAAAGTGAGCGAACGCTCCACCGCCCTGCGTATATCACAGTCCGGCATGCCGCCGTACTGCTCTGTAACCGGATTGTAACGCCCGCGCCGGCCATCTTCTTCCCTATCATCATAAGCATCTAAAATATAGATAAACCTGCCTATATTGTAACCCAGCCGTAACAAATTATCATTGTTGCCTACCTTAAAAATGGCTTCCATCAGCGAAGCAAACACATCGGCAATTTCATCTAGACTGCCGCAGCGTTTTTTTTCCTTGGCTGCCAATTCTAAAAGTTTTTGGTGTACGATAGATGCAACCTGCCCATACCGCCGCTTTGCACGGCGCATCGCAAACCAATAGGGAATAACAGCAATCGCCGCTTTGATAGAATGGTCGTCATGCAAATCATCCAGCAGCTTTTCATAGGTTAGTATAATGCTCATATCGGCGCTGTAACGTACAGCAGGGTTCTTGAGCACCATCATCCGCTTCGCGCCCGCATGCTTTAAGCAGCGGCACAGCTCTATCTGGGGTTCTTTCTCATCAAGCGAGTCGAGCAGCAGCGCCAAAAAGGCAAAATCATAATTTAAGCCAAGCCGGGTAAACTGGTTATACGACTTCCCCAATTGCTTGCACAGACCGCAGTAATAAGCCCGGTAGCAGGTAAATTCCCGTATTTTTAACTCATCTTTATAAACATTGACATATCCAAACAAAAAATCCGCTCTTTTCTTCAAGGACATTTCAGCTAGCAACCAGTATATAATAGTTTGCAGCCGATTGCAACCCATAATTTATGAATATTGTGTAAATTTTCGTTTTTTTCCTGTTTTCGCCTTGTTTTTTTCCCCTGCTTTGATATAATAAGACATACCATATGCCACAAAAGGAAGCGTACCAATGGATAAAAACCGGAAAATCATGTACCAAAATTTAGACTACCTGCTGATTGCGGCCGCCGCCGTTTGCAGTATCGCTGGAATTATAATCATTTCCAGTGCAGTCAACAGCATGGACGGCGGGCTCAAATACATCCTTGTCCAATCGGTAGGCGCAGCGATTGGCGTCATCGCCATGTTTTTAGTGGCATCCATCGATTATGAATATTATGAGGATATTGCAAAATATATTTATATTGTTTGTGCCGCTATGCTGGTGCTGGTACTGTTTATCGACACAGGCAGCTCTATTGGTTCCAAAAGCTGGATCCGCCTTGGGCCCGTTAATATTCAGCCGGCAGAATTTGTCAAGCTTGGGTTTATCCTTACTTTTTCTAAGCATGTATCCAGTGTCAAGGATACCCTTAATCACCCTTTGACAATCCTCAAGTTACTATTG
This sequence comes from uncultured Clostridia bacterium, assembly GCA_937959315.1. GTDB lineage: Bacteria > Bacillota > Clostridia > UMGS1810 > UMGS1810 > CALGRC01. The sequence continues at coordinate 2,225 of CALGRC010000188.1, forward strand.
CATATGGGTATTTTACTGGGGCTTATTTTATTACAGCCCGACTTCGGCACCGCCATGGTATTTGTCTGCATTTTTGCCGGCATCCTGTTCGCTGCCGGCATTTCCTACAAATATATCCTTGGTGCGGCAGGGCTGTTGGCAGCCGTAGCGCCGCTGGCTTGGTTTTTCTTCTTTGACGAGTATCAGAAAAACCGCATTCTGGTATTTTTAAACCCCGAAAGCGCGCCTATGAACGAAGGGTATCATGTCGTGCAATCCAAGCTGACCATTGGTTCCGGCCAGATTTTTGGCAAAGGGCTGTTTCACGGCACCCAGACGCAGCTAGATTACCTGCCCGCCAAACACACCGCTTTTATTTTCGCTGTGATAGGCGAAGAATTGGGGATTATTGGCTGCGCTGTTGTTATTGCCCTTCTGTTTACATTGATCTTCCGTTGCATTGCCAACTCCAGGCTGGCAAAAAATGAATTTGGCTCTTATATCTGCATCGGCGTGGCAATTATGTTTTTTGCCCATGTGTTTGAAAACATCGGCATGTGCATCGGCCTCATGCCTGTCACCGGTATCCCGCTCCCCTTTTTCAGCTATGGGGGGTCTTCGATCATTACCAACTTCATTGCAGTTGGATTGGTACTCAATGTCTATATGCGGCGAAAACTTATCAATTTTTAACAGGAGGTGTTTTTTTGGATATCCACTACCATATTGGCAACCCCATACCAGAACCCCGTTTTGAAGAGGTATGGAACCTGTTTTCTGCATCCCTTCCGGCAAATGAACTGCGGACATACAGCGGCCAAAGGCGGTTGCTAGAACATCCGTCTTATCACTTGCTGGTGCGTACCGGCCATACCGGCCGCACAGTTGCAGCAATGGCAGCCTGGGAATTCCCATCATTCCGGTTTATCGAACATTTTGCAGTAGATCCATCCCTGCGCGGCCAGGGAACCGGCGGGTTTCTGCTCGACCAGTATACCAAAACAGCGCCATCGCCGGTTATATTAGAGGTAGAGCCTCCGGATACCCATACTGCCGCCCGGCGCATTGATTTTTATAAGCGTCACGGATTCCACACCGCACCTTTTGCCTACCAACAGCTGCCCCTGCGGGAAGGCGATTCCCCAGCGCCGCTTTTTTTGATGCAATACCCTATCCCGTTAAATAAAACTGCATTTGAACAGGTACGGGATATCCTCTATCAGGAAGTTTACGGTAAGAAATAGCCCTGAAGGATACCTTCAGGGCTATTTTACTTATTCCGTATGAATTTATGAGTAATATGCGGATTACTGGTTTTCCGCGACATAATTTCAAACTTCTCCAGCGATGATACCAGAGGCGTTAATTTAGAATAGCCGTAATTGCGGGTATCAAAATCTGGATACCGTTTGCTCAAAACATTTCCCACATCGCCCATAAACGCCCAGCCGTCTTCATCAGAAATTTCAGTTACAATACTGCGTATAGAATTGGCCAGTTCCTGCCGGTCAAACAGCCCGGAATCCCGCGATTCTTCCACTTCTTGCCGCGCCGTGCTTTTTTCTGCTTCATGTGTGAGTGTCAGCGATTCAAAATACCGGAACTTTTCACATGCCGCAATAAACGGCCGCGGCGTTTTCTTTTCCCCCATACCGAGCACAAACATCCCCGCTTCCCGCAGCCGTGCGGCTAACCGGGTAAAATCACTGTCGCTCGACACAATGCAGAACCCGTCTACACTGCCAGAATATAAAATATCCATTGCATCAATGATTAAAGCCGAATCTGTTGCATTTTTTCCAACGGTATAGCTATACTGCTGAATAGGCGTGATGGAATTTTCCAGCAGCGATGCCTTCCACGACCCTAGCTGCGGCGTTGTCCAATCACCGTAAATACGCTTATAGGTGGGTATCCCGTGGTTGGCAATTTCATCCATAATATTTTTTAAATATTTCGGCGATACATTCTCCGCATCAATCAATACAGCAATGCGCCGTTCCGCTTCGGCCATCATCCAATCCCCCTTATAAGCTTATTAACTGGATTATACTATATTTACCAATAAAATGCAACCCAAAAAACGCACGCCTTTTGTGACGTGCGTTTCCTTTCAAAACGGCCTGCGGTTATAGCTATCCTTCCATCCCACTCAAATCGGTTTCCCGCACCAGTTTACGAATAGGTAAAATTTGAGGCGGCGATACGGAAAGCTCATCAAGGCCGATGCGCAAAAATTCTGCCGTCAGCGACCGGTCAGCAGCAAGTTCGCCGCAAATACCCGCCCAAATCCCATTGGCATGGGCATTTTCCACCACCATACGGATAAGCGCCAATACAGCCGGATGGTGAGGATCGTAAAATGGATCGAGCGCCGTATTCTGGCGGTCAACCGCCAAGGTATACTGTGTCAGGTCGTTGGTGCCAATACTGAAAAAATCCACTTTTTTTGCAAGCTCTGCGCTCATCAATGCAGCAGCGGGCGTTTCAATCATCACCCCCAGCGGCACTTGCTCCCCAAAAGGGATGCCCTCCGCCTTTAATTCCGCCTTTATTTTCTCGGTGACATCCAAAATCCGTTCTACTTCCCAGACAGATGCAATCATGGGAAACATAATGGACAAATTGCCAAATGCACTGGCGCGGTAAAGGGCGCGGAGCTGTGTTTCAAACACATCCGTCCGGGTCAGGCATATGCGGATGGCACGCATCCCCATCGCTGGGTTTTCTTCGTGCGGAAGATGAAAATAATCAGCCTGTTTGTCAGCGCCAATATCTAGGGTACGAATGATAACCGGCCGCCCAGCCATACCCTCTAACACCTTTTTATATGCAGTAAACTGCTGCTGTTCTGTCGGGAAATCTTTGTTTTCCAGATATAAAAACTCACTGCGCATCAACCCAATACCCGCAGCATCATTTGCCAACGCCGCACCTAAGTCGGCGGTACTGCCAATATTGGCATAGAGCTTAAGCGGCCGGCCGTCTGCCGTGATAGTATCTTTCCCTTTTAACGTCTGCAAAAGTTCTGCCTTCTCCTGTTCCCGGCGCTTTTTTTCTTCTATGAACAAGAGTGTCTGTTCATCCGGCTGCACATAAACCATACCGGCCGCGCCGTCCACAGCCGCTACCTGCCCATCGCAACCCAATATCCCTTCCGCACCAATAATAGCAGGGATATTCATGGTGCGCGCCAAAATGGCCGTATGGGAATTGGCCGAACCTTTAACAGTAACAAATGCCAATACCTTGGATTTATCCAGTTGTACCGTCTCGCTTGGAGTTAAATCATCCGCCGCCAGGATAACCGGATGATCCAGGTTTTTCATATCCTTTTGCTGCCCGGTCAAAAGACCAATCAGCCGTTCAGAAATATCCGCCACGTCCGCTGCGCGCGCCATCATGTAATCATCGCCGGTATTTTGGAACATCTCGGCAAAAATATCAGCCGTGGTCGCAACGGCATATGCTGCATTCACCTGCTGGGATGTGATGATATTACGGACCGAATCCCCATAGTCATCATCTGATAGCATCATCTGGTGGATTTGAAAAATCTGCGCATTGGCCTCTCCCACCTCGGAAAGCGCCTTCTGATACAGATCCTGTAACTGATGAAGCGCCGTACCAAGCGCCTGTTCAAACCGCGCAACCTCCTGCGCGGCATCTTCCACACGCCGCCGCTCCACCGTCTGCTCCGGACGCCCATAGACAAACACCGGGCCTATGGCAATTCCACCATACACACCCTTCCCTTTAATTTCCAGCATCCCTAAGCACCGCCTTTATAGGTTCTCCTGCAAAAATTCATGTAGCTGCCGCGCAGCCTCGGCTTCGCCATTGCCTGACACCTCTACCGTAATGGTGTCCCCCTGCTTTACTGCCAGCCCCATAACAGAAAAAATGCGTGTCGCGTCAGCCGATTTCTCACCAAATTTTATAGTAACTGTGCAGCCGCTTTCCTTTGCTTTTTGCACAAATATACCGGCAGGACGCGCATGAATACCATTTTCATCGGTAATTTGATAGGTGAATGTTTCCATATTATGCACTCCTTTTTGGATTATCTTTCAACAGTATGCCCGCAATGCCGCCTTTCCATTACAAATTTTCACAGATGGGGTGTTCAAACCGTTAATTTTTTGATATAATAAACAAAATAAATAGAATGGAAGTGGACCCAATGGAATTACGGCAATACAAAAATACCAACGACTACATATCGCTGCTTGGGCTTGGATGTATGCGGTTTCCCATGCTTGCGGGCGATACAGATGTCGATTATGCAAAATCACAGCAAATTGTAGATTATGCCTACCAGCACGGCGTTAATTATTTTGACACCGCTTATCCATATCTTGGCGGTTTTTCAGAAACCTTTATCGGCCGCGCCCTACAGAAATATCCGCGCGAAAGCTACTACCTAGCCGATAAAATGCCTGGCTGGTGTGTAAAAAGCATGGCGGATGTGGAGCGCATTTTTGCCGAACAACTGCAAAAATGCCAGACAGAATACTTTGATTTCTATCTGTGCCATTCCCTTGGGGAAGAGAACTTTAAAATATATGAAGAAATTGATATCATCGGATTTTTAGACAAACAAAAGAAAGCGGGGAAAATCCGCCGCCTCGGCTTTTCCTTCCACGATAAACCGGCCTTTTTAGAATACCTATTAACCAAATACGACTGGGATTTTGCGCAAATCCAGTTAAACTACATGGACTGGACCTTGCAGGATGCCAAACGGCAATATGAGCTTTTGGAAGAACATGGTATCCCTTGTATCATTATGGAACCGGTGCGCGGCGGAGCGCTGGCAACGCTGAGCAAAGACGCAGCAGCCTGTTTCAAGCAGGCGGAACCCGGATACAGCGTGGCTTCGTGGGCCATCCGGTATGCGGCCAGCCTGCCGAACGTGCTGACCGTCTTATCTGGGATGTCCACCTTGGAACAGGTAGAAGACAATGTGGCGACCATGACAAATTTTGTCCCGCTGCAAGAGGCCGATTACAAAACCATCGAAACAGCGCTGGAAATCTACCGTAAAAATGTCACCATCCCCTGCACCGCCTGCCGCTATTGCATTGACTGCCCGAAAGGGATTGATATTCCCAGCATCTTTAAAATCAGCAATGAATTTTCACTCAGCAAAGACCGCACCGCCTTTAAAAACCAATATCACGCACTGCCGGAAGGGCACAGGGCCAACGACTGCATCGCCTGCCGCAAATGCGTCCAGCACTGCCCGCAATCCATAGATATCCCGGCAGAGCTTTCCAAAATTAAAGAGCTGGCGGCTGCAAAATAAAGTACAAAAAAAGGGAATCTTCAGATTCCCTTTTTTATTTCTTGTATTACAGGGCAGCAACCACTAGATTGCCCATTTCCACCGTAGATATGGCCTTGCCGCCGTTGGCAATATCTACGGTGCGGTACCCGCCCTGCAAAACCTTTAACACAGCAGCCTCTATGCAGGCAGCCTCCGCATCCAAATCAAAAGAATAACGCAGCATCATTGCCGCAGATAAAATGGTTGCCAACGGGTTGGCGATGGATTTCCCCGCGATATCCGGCGCGCTACCATGGATTGCCTCATACATACCAAGCTTGCTTTCCCCCAAGCTGGCAGAAGGCAGCATCCCGATAGAACCGGTTACCATGCTCGCTTCGTCAGAGAGGATATCGCCAAACATATTGCTGGTCACAATTACGTCAAACTGCGATGGGTCGCGCACCACCTGCATAGCGGCGTTGTCAATGTACATAAAATCCAGCGCGACCTCCGGGTAGCCTTCTGCTACCTTGCGCACTACCTTACGCCACAGCCGGGAAGTATCTAAAATATTGGCCTTATCTACACAGGTCACTTTTTTATTCCGCTTCATGGCAATGTCAAACGCCCGCACGGCAATCCGCCGGATTTCCTCTGCGCTGTACCGTTCAGTGTCATAGGCAGTATCCCCGTCTGTTCCACGGTCACCAAAATAAATGCCGCCGGTCAGCTCGCGCACCACGCAGATATCAATGCCTTTTGACCAAATGCTTTCTTTTAACGGGCAGGCGTCCTTTAAAGGCTCATACAGCACTGCCGGGCGCAGGTTGGCATACAGCTTCAGCTCCCCGCGCAGCCCCAGAAGCGCCTGCTCAGGGCGTACACCAGTGCCCAGGTTATCCCATTTAGGGCCGCCCACCGCCCCCAGCAGCACACTGTCGCTTTCCTTGCAAACCTTCAGCGTTTCATCCGGCAATGCCGTGCCGGTAGCGTCTATCGCACAGCCGCCCGCCAAAAGCGTATGATAGCGGAAGGTATGGCCAAATTTTCCCCCAACGGCATCCAGTACCTTGATCGCTTCGTCAACCACCTCCGGGCCAATGCCGTCCCCCTTGATGACTGCCAGTTGAAATTCCATTGTATATTCCCCCTTTAGGTTCCGCTTTTAATGTAATTTACCAGCCCGCCGCTGGAAATGAGCTTTTGCATAAACTCTGGAAAGGGCTGCGCTTGGAACTGTGCGCCAGTCGTGAGGTTTTTGATAATGCCGGTGGAAAAATCCACTTCCACCTCATCGCCGGCGCCAATGCCCTTTGCCGCTTCCTCACACTCTAAAATGGGCAGGCCGATATTGATGGCGTTACGGTAAAAGATACGCGCAAAGGTAGCGGCAATTACACAGGAAATACCGCTTTCCTTAATTGCAATCGGTGCATGCTCCCGCGACGATCCGCAGCCAAAATTCTTATCTGCCACAATGATATCGCCCTTGCGCACCTGCTTTACAAAATCCTTGTCAATATCCTCCATGCAGTGGCTGGCTAGCTCTTTTGGATCATAGGTATTTAAACACCGCGCCGGGATAATAACATCTGTATCTACGTTATCCCGATACCGAAATACACGTCCTTTTGCTATCATGTCTCTTTCCTCCTTAAAGGGTATTTGGGTCGGTGATTTTCCCAGTCAATGCTGATGCTGCCGCCACCGCCGGCGAACAAAGGTACACTTCGGAATCTACATGGCCCATCCGTCCGACAAAGTTGCGGTTGGTGGTGGAAAGCGCCCGCTCACCGGCTGCGAGGATTCCCATATGGCCGCCCAGGCATGGCCCGCAGGTCGGCGTAGAAAAAGCAGCGCCCGCCTGGACAATATCGGTGACAAGCCCTTCCTTGACGGCTTGCAGATACACCGCTTGGCTTCCAGGGAATACGAGAACCCGCACACCCTTTTTTACCCTTTTCCCGCGCAGAAGTTCCGCCGCAACGCGGATATCAGAAATCCGCCCATTGGTACAGGAACCTATCACCACCTGGTCAATGGCTACATCCCCTGCCTCATCCACTGTTTTGGTGTTTTCCGGCAAATGCGGGAAGGCAACCGTCGGCCTGAGCGCCGAAAGGTCAATCTCGATGACCCGTTCATATACTGCATCGTCATCCGCTTGATAAACCGCATACTCGCGTGTGGCATGCTCGTCCATGTAGGCAATTGTTTTATCATCTACCGGGAAAATCCCATTTTTTGCACCCGCTTCAATGGCCATGTTACAAATGGTAAACCGGTCGTCCATTGAAAGGCTTGCCACACCGTCGCCGCAAAATTCCATCGATTGGTACAGCGCGCCGTCCACGCCGATCATTCCGATGATATGCAAAATCACATCCTTGCCGCTCACCCATTTTGACGGCTTACCGTGCAATACAAATTTGATGGCGCCCGGCACCTTGAACCAGCATTTCCCGGTTGCCATCGCAGCGCCCATATCGGTACTGCCCACCCCGGTAGAAAATGCCCCCAGGGCGCCATAGGTGCAGGTGTGCGAATCGGCGCCGATAATTGCGTCGCCAGCCACCGCCAGCCCCTTTTCCGGGATAATTACATGCTCAATGCCCATTTCGCCCACTTCAAAATAATTCTCTATCTGCTTTTCCTGTGCAAACTGGCGGATAAACCGGCATTGCTCCGCCGCCTTGATGTCCTTGTTTGGTGTAAAGTGGTCGGGAACAATGGCAATTTTCTGTTTGTCAAATACATCCTTTGCCCCGATTTTTGCAAACTCCTTGATGGCCACCGGCGAAGTGATGTCGTTGCCCAGCACCAAATCCAGCTTGGCCTCAATGAGCTGCCCTGCCACAACGCTGTCCAGGCCTGCATGCCTGGCAAGGATTTTCTGTGTCATTGTCATACCCATATTATCTGCCTCCCATCAACTGTTCCATATCTTTAATCAATTTATATTCCATGGAATCGACCAAAGCCGTCCAGCTAGCCTTGATAATGTCGGTTGATACCCCCACCGTCGTCCAGCTTGTTTTGCCATCGGTTGATTCAATCAAAACCCGCACCGTAGATGCCGTACCCTGCGTATTGATAACGCGCACCTTATAATCGAGCAGCCG
>CALGRC010000189.1 GCA_937959315.1 uncultured Clostridia bacterium
TGTGAAATGAGCATATTGGTATCCATAATGACGCCGCCCGTAAAGCTATCCTCTATCCGAGACGACGTCCCATCCGGCTGTGCGGCAATGGCATTATGGATACGCGCAAGCACAGCTTCGTGCGCCTGTCCGATACAGTCGTTAACCGTTGTCTGTACATCCTCCACATTCGCTAAAATTGCCGCGTCATTATTCATAATATCTGTGGCGGCCGTCGAACTCAGGTCGCCGAAAATGAGTCCGGGGAGCATTAAAAGAAACAAAACCGGAATTGCCAAAATACCTGCCCCAGCTGCAATTATTTTCCCGATTGTTTTTCTGTTCTCCCATGCAAATCCGGCGATGGCTCCGTAAGGACCTCCTGCCGCCGCTCCCTTTGCGGCGCCGGCTATGGCTTTTCCGGCTTTCACCGCACCTTTTATCTGATTTGCCGCATGCGCACTCTTTGCAAGCGCGTCGGATGCGGAACTGTAATTCTCTTCCGCCATATTACATCTTATCCTTTCGCATCGGCGCTTTCGGCAGTCTTTCTACAATTTTCTCATCGTACTGCACCTTTCCCTCAACATCCATGTACGGCGTTTTTTCCACGGTCGGCACTGTATATTGTCTGTACCATTTCGAGTCATCAACCGCCGTTACCGTTTCAAAATTGCCTTCCGGCTTCGTATATTTTTCTGCATCATACATAGCAAACTGCCGTCCCTCCGGAAACTCATCCGTAGTTTCCATACCGGTAATTCGTCCGCCGCCCATTTCAATATCAGAAAAAACCGGTACTGCTTCCGCAATACCGGATGTCATTGTATTTGTATCATCAAGGCCCGCCGATTCAAACGGCGCATCCCCATTCACAGAGCCGCCAAAGGAATTCACGCCTATCGTGCCGCCAATCTCTTCTTTATTCGTTATGGCAGTAGCCCCGCCGTGTTCCAGCGTTGTTTTGGAGGATTGCTGTAATTCGGATGTCTGTGCGGATTGCTTATTGGTATTGAAACCAAAGTATGATTCCATTGCAGTTTTCCCGTTCTCACCCGTTATTGACCCCATTTTGGATATGTCGCCTCGGGCAACCGAACCAATAACGCCAGCCGCAAAGCTGCCGCCTTTTCCAACAGACCCCTCGTATGCTCTTTGACCAATGCTCGCCATAATACCGCCTGCCGAATTTTTTCCTGTCACCATACCGGCCGCGCCATCTGCCATTTTTCTCCCGATTCCGCCGCCAAAGAATCCATTCCCTGCCGGGCTTGCTGCTCCCGAACTGCCGCTGTTCTTACCAAAGCCGGAAAATTTTCCTGATTTGAAGGCGTTCCCGACAGTTCTTGCTGCAATCATCGCTTCTCCCAGCATAGAGCCGCCCGTTCTGCCCACGGATATCCCAAGCGAACTCATAAAGGAATCTATTTTCTGAGATACCTTCATAAACGCTATGGCGCATAAAAACCACACAAACAAGTTGCCGGACACCGCTTCTTTTCCGCCTGCTTCCACAGCGCTCTGCACCTCAGATTCGGTAATTGCATAACAGGCGCTGCTCAGCATAAATGTCAACAGGATAAACACAATGCCGATTCTTAATATTCGTTTATTCATTTCTCACACCTCCTACAGCCTACAACGAAAGCGGATTGGATAAAAATGTCCCTACCATTGAGGTAAATATTCTGAGACACCATGCGTTCATCAACAACAAGAACACCTGTCCCCCAAGCATCCTGCACCACGATTTGAAAATATTTGACGTCGTCTGCGAGGCGCCAAGTGCAAATGCCACCGGCGCCGTGTATACCAAAACACCAAGCAGGACATACCGCTCCGCCGCTTCGAACAAGAGTTTGATATAGTTCCACGCAAGAATCAGGATCAGAATCAAACATATCAGTCCTACGGAACCGCTTGCAACCACACCCAAAATAACCAGCATCACCGAGTTGAAATTTGCAAAATTCAGGGGCGGCAAATCCTCCGTCATAATCCAGTTGTAAGGCGTACCGCCGATTTTGAGAATCATGGCAAGAATTTCGTCGGAAAATATGACCAACATGATAAAAAACATGGAACGAATCACAAGTTTGACCGGATCCTCCGCCTCGCCGCCCATAATCAAACCAAAATTCCGGAAAAGCTGCCACACCAAGTTTAACAGGATTAACCCAATCCCCAGAGCGACAAATATGTGATACATAGCGTCTGCCGCCGGAAAGTATCTGATAAACGTACTCATGTCACAGCCCAATGCACCAAGCACCGAACTTGATATCATGTCAAGCACATTCATTACCTGCTCGGCAAGCCAGGACACAATGCCGTCCAATATTCCCACAATTCATCACTCCCCTTTCGCGCTTTTGAAATTTACGGTTTTAGCAAAACTCTGCTCCCTTTTCAGCTTCATCAGCCTGTCCACTTACCGCCTGTCAAAAATTGATTAAAATATGTAATGATAAAGCCCAGGCTGTTAAGGATGATCCATGTAATCACAATCCGCTTTAGCCATGCCCGTGATTCATCAACCGTCTTTCCGGACTTTGAAAAATTCATGAGCAATAGTGCAATAGACGCCGTGACTACGGCCGCAATTGTGGAAATCAGCAAAACCTTGTCGTATACGTCTTTCAATATTTCCTGCGCCTTATCCCATATATCCTCTGCGAACACAGTCATGGTCATCATCGACACAACCGTGATGATAAGAAAAGCCACATATAGCACTTTTCCAGCATTTATCTTTTTGAAATACTTCGACATCTCCATTCTCCTTCTCTTCATAATTTATCCCGCAGCGCACAGCGTCAGCCATCCAAGCAATACGCAAAACGCCAACGGCACGCTCTTTTGCCCGGTTATCAGCGTATACACGACTGCGTACAGCGCCGCAAAAAGCAGCGTCTGCACAAAATACGTCATTCCAACCGCCGCACCCAAAGCCGCGAGAAATTTTACGTCGCCGCCTTTTATTTTGTCGGTTGCCATCGCAATGCAAAACGCCGGTACTGCGCCGATTAAAAATCCCGTTATTCTCTCATAAATAGATACGGGACTCCACAGCAGCGCGTACAGCAATAACAGCAGGATCATGATCGACGGTATTTTCCGATACCGCCAATCTATAAACCCTGCTGCAATCAATAGTACCGTAAGCATCAGTCTGCCCCGGAAAAGTCGTCGCTGTACATATCGCCGTTTATAGTGATTCTGCCAATCAATTTCTGGCAAAATTCCACACCTTATATCCCGCCGCCGCTGATATATACTTCAAATTCATGATTCACCGGATTTTCCTCTGTGCCCGGAAGCTCTACCGGCGTGTATATCCTTCGCGCCCCCGCTTCCGAAACATTGCTCACTGGAAGCTGAAATTTCAGTCTGCCGTTTTGCTCCATGCCAATCGTCTTGCTTTGCGTTCCCAATCGGTTTGTCATCTCCCACGGAAGATACACCGTCGCCTTTGTCGGGTCTTTTACCGTCATAAGCGCACGACGGTTTGCACCCCAGCCGGAACAACCGCCTTGATTGGACACAAGCGTTGTATCAACCGCGCAGTTTACCCCCAGTTCAAATCCGTAACCGGATTTGAATGTATCCGGTGTGATTACTGCGTCTGCCGTCAATACAGCCTGATACGAAAACGTATGGGTACAGGTTTTGTATTTCTGTTTCCCTTTTGACGTATACCCGTCGGGAACCCTGTGCGAATCTGTTTCTGTCCATTCAATGATACCATTACACACTCCGTTTGGTTTGATGGAAACTGTCGGCTCGGGCGGTTTTTCATTTTCAGATGTATCTCCCGTTCCCGTACCGCCGCCGGCTATCATTCCCGTGCCGGTATTACGGCTGCATTCTACATTTATATATTTCGTAGGAATATACCCGTTTAAAATCACATCTACCGGGTTATCTGTACCGGTATATTGTATGGTGCTGTCCACGAGCTGCACATTCCAGCCTTTTATCGTATAGCCGGACGGCGGCGTTAACGTCGCTGTAATGGTTGTCTCCTGCTCTTTTACCACTTTTTCGCCCGTCAGCAAATCGGTTTTCAATATTCTGTTTTCCGCTGTATCCCAATAGCGGACCTCAACGCCTGTTGCCATATACGGATAGAATTCAATATTGAGATACTTTTCCGGAACCCAACCGGCAAGGGTAATGCCCACATCGCGCTCGGTTCCGCTGTATTGTATTGTCCCATCCATTAGCTGCACATTCCATCCGGAATACAAATACCCTTCCCAGTCGTCAATGTGGAAGGAGGTCTCTACTGTTTCCGCATCCTGCAAAATCTGCCCCGCATTTACATATCCCTCATGAAAAATGCGGCTGTTCTGCGCATCCCACCACCTGACGTACACCATTGCCTCTCTCATTGGCTTGACAACAACCCTGACTGCCGAAAAGTACCAGTACGCCCCTTTAGGGAACCATTTGTTTGTTCCGATTGTCTGATGGCTGCCATTTTCGCTCCATGGGTCGCAGCACCCCGCTTTCACCTTCGCGTTATTTCTGACACAGAGATAGAATATGGTTTCCCCGGGCGAATCCAGATAGATTGAGGTGTCGTTGACAATGTTATAATCGTAGACTGCGTAAGCGTCTCCGAGACTGCCGGTCCTCTGCCAATCCCATTCCATAATGCTTCCGCCCTGGTTGTTATCACGGCTCAAATCCTCAAAGGTCAATGTATCGCCGACATAGCAAGTAAGCGTTGGGAAGTCAGCCGAACAGTCATATCCCGCATCGCTGATTACCGAGTCTGCAACCTCTCCGTTCACCATTCGTTTAGCGGCAAACTGCGCGGTCGGTTTATTGACTGTCACGCCGTCCCTATTTAAAATTTCCATCATACGATAGTCCTTATCCGCATGGCGGTTACTCCACTCAGCCGATACAGAAATTCCCGATAATACAAAAATGGCTGTCATAAGGACAGCCATCATGCTCATATATTTTATTTTCATTGCATTATTCCTCCGCATTTTCCAATGGATACGGCATTTTCAACGTTTCGCTAAAGGAGTATGTTTTGCTTTCATCACTGCATTTTCTATGCACAGTAAGCTCAAATTCAATCGTATCTCCGTCTGCAAGAGAAAATGTCTTGGCATTCTCCCGCGTTGTATAGTATGCACGCCGTACAGTTACAATCGTATTGCCCGAATTTGTCAATGTAACGAAATTATCCCGGTTGTATTTCTGCCAACCGTTGATTGCGCCTTCATCCTGTTCAAACACATTCAATTCCACCGGATTTTTAAATTCTATGCGGAATTCATAATTAGGGCAATCTCTTTCAAAATCCCGGTAATTGTCCAGTGTAATCCAAAACAGCCGTCTATCGCTTTCCGCAGCCGGAAAATGCAGGGTCAGCTTTGGTTCCGGAAACTTCACAACCTCGCCCGGCGATGTAATACGCACTGTTGCAGTTTCTCCGTCCCACTCAACGCCGCAGGAGAGCATTTCCGAGATAAAACGCAATGGTACAAAGGTTCTGTCTTCTTTTAGAATACCATAGGTATCAAACACATGCATTTCGCCGTTCAAAAATGCTTTCATGTCGCCGATTTTGTATGTAATCGTATCTCCGTCCTTTTTGATAATTGCCGTTCGCGTTTCGTTCTCCCAATCAACGTCGGCGCCCATTGCCTCGGACACAAACCGGATCGGAACAAGCGTCCTGTCCCGCGCGTCGATAAACGGCTGTGCGTCCGGGAAAACGATTTCAGCGCCGTCAAGCGTTACCGTAACCTTTTCTTCGCCGACAGCGAATGCAGATACACTGATACCCAAAAGCATTCCGACAGTCAACACAATACTTAAAAATTTTTTCATAGCCATCTCCCTCTCTTTTTTTAGTCTACTCTGTAGTTTGTTGATGATATTTCAAACGGTATTTTGATACCGCCGGTCAAGAAGGCAAACAGGCTTGACGCTTCCGCCGTTCCTTTTGCGGTCAGCACAGCCGGATTGCTTGAGCCGTCAACAGATGCAAAATGCAGCTGATAACTCAGTTTCCCATTTTTATATTTCCGGTATTGTGCATCCAAACCTGCGTCCTCTTGCAGATATTGATAGAATTGCTGTTTGGCTTCAGCTACATTCAGATTTGTTATCTTGTCCTGCCGATAGCTGTCTCCCATAGCATATTCCACAGCGCAATTTACAGTCCGCTGAAGATTGTATTCAATATCTTGCTGCAAGAGGTGAATCCGATAAAATTCTCCTACCGTGACAGTTAATGTCACAAGCACAAATACAATTATCATGGTAAGAAGCATACCATCGCATTCTTTTTTTCTAAAATGTCTGTTCACTTCGCCCTCCTACTATATTATACGAAAATTTTTTTAAAACCGCAATGTTTTATCCAGGGAACACATTTTACAACCAGAAATACGCCAGAGTTCCTAAATATAAAATCGGAGCAAGCGGTATCTTTTTCTGCCTATCCGACCTTTTTGTAACCATCTGCGGCGCATAAACAATAAGCCCAATCACCGAAGACAAAAACAATGCCTGCGTGATACCGGAATACCCGCATAGCATATAAACGATAAATAGAATGTCATAATCTCCCTCCCCCATTATATTCGGCCGCAATTTTACAAGTAGTTTCAAAATCGCATATACAGCAATCGTTGAAAGTATAAAAATACACAGTTCTGAACGCTCATGCTGAACCAGATATCCGAAAATTCTCAGCAAAAGAATTTCTAATATGCCAATGTGCAAAAATGCGGCATACACAGCCATCTCTTGCATATCCTGAATTGCGTATAATGTCAAAAACATAAGCCCCGCAAATACAATAACCGTTTCTATGTAACATCCGGATGGTATATAGCGGGAAGCGCATACAAAAGCGCTCCCCATATAGATACCGCTTGCCGCCAAATGAAATTGATGCTGTCGTTTGGTCGGATTAGCATTTTCCTCGCGCACCAGTCTGCACAGTAACGTACCAAGAGCGGCTCCAACCACAAAAAATATTATCCTCAGCAATACCATTTCGCCGCTCCTTTCTTATATGTAGCCGGTATATATAATTACGCCATGTCGGACTTACGCTGTCAATAACACTGTTAAAACTCTTTTCTTTTTCATACTTCTCTCCTGTTTTACTTTACCCATATTTCTGCCTTTGTACCTGTCACCGCCATGTGGTCGTTAGCCGCTTCCGCCGCGTCGCTATATGCCCAATGCGCGTTTTTCATGTCTATAAACCGATTGAGCGCTGTCGAGTTATTAGCAATAAACGCATTGTCGGCGCTTCTTCCCATCGCCCTGTTGGTGACTGCAACAACCTCCGCTCGCGTAATCAGCGCATCCGGACGGAAGGAACCGTCGGCGTACCCGTTGAGCCATTTGGCAGCCGTTGCAAACGAAATATCTTTTGCAGCCCAATGCCTGCCGCTGACGTCTGTATACTTTGCCGCCTCTGTCGCTGTTTCCACTGTATGGAACAGGCTATGGAAGCGAACCGCCATTGTGACATATTCCGCCCTGGTAATGGTATCGTTCGGACGGAATGTCTTGTCTGCATATCCTTTGATAATGCCGTACTTGGATACATAGCCGATATAATCTGTATACCATTCCTTGCCTGATACATCAGAAAATGCAGCTTTTCCGCTTATCTTTTCATTCTTTTCCGCAGCAATCAGGCGCGCAAAAATTGCCGCCGCTTCTGCGCGGGACATATTTCCCTCCGGTCGGAATGTACCGTCGGGATACCCGACAATATACGCCTTGTGTTCTGTCGCCGGAAGCGTCAGCGTACCGTTCTGATCAGTTGTACCTGTTGCAGTACCGTTCTTGCGGTCTTTCAGTGTAACCATTGCACCAACTTTCGCCAAACCCTTGCCGTCCGTTAGGGTTACGGTATAATAATGATCGCTGTCAATAACTTTTCCTGCCGGCAGCGTTATTGTTACATTGCCCTTGCTGTCAGTGGATTTTGTCACAGATACATTTTTCCCGTCTTTGTCCGTCACTTTCACGTTGACAGCCGGAAAACTGCTGTAGCTTCCGCCGCCACCGCCGGAACTGCCGGACGGTCTGGAGCTTCCGCCGCCTGTTGACGTTTTAACGGGCACGGTTATTTTACCGGCCGCGTCCGTAACCTTCGAAGCAGTTTTTGCATTTTTATCTGAAACCGTTACGCTCACATCTTTCATCGGCTGTGCATCCTTGTTTGTAACGGTTACGGTAGTCTGATTGGCCGTGTCAAGCACGGCTTCGTCCGGAAGTACCACGCTGATTTTTCCGTCCTTGATTTCAATGGCGGCATTTTCAATCTTGGCTTTGGTATCTTCTACAACAACGCTGTATGTCTTATCCGCCTCTGTCACCTGTGCATAGCCATCCTTGTCTGTGCGGTCTATATTTGTCGGCGGTACGGTTGCTTTGCCGTTTTCATCGGTAAGATTTGTTGCTGTCTGTTCTGCATTATCTGTAAATATTACACACATGTCCTTAACGGGAGCGTTCCCGCTGTCGGTAATCGTTGCTGTAATTCTATTCTCCATTGCAATCTCAGCGCCTTCAGGAAGTCTAACATTGATTTTCCCGTCAGCCATTTCAATGTATGCGTTTTCAATCGGCTTGCTCTCATCTGCAATCACTACATGATAGCCATTTACAATCGCCCTGCCATAGCTGTCCGTCATATCCTTGTGAAGAGCCGGAAAAACTATCATCCCCTTTTCGTCGGTGACGCCTTTTTCGCCCGCTTCTGTACAATCCGTGACAGCCACGCTCATATTACTGACAGGATCTCCCTCGCGCGTTACCATGACGGTAATCCTGTTTGCGTAAGATATGGTCTGCTCAGCTGGCAGCGCTGCAATAATCTCGTTATTCACGGTATCGTACATAACAAACGCATTGACAACACTCCCATGTTCATCGGTTACAAAAACGGTATATCCATTCACATGAACCCTGCCGTCCTTGTCGGTATAGCCCTCATATACATTGGGAACGGTCAGCTTGCCGTAGACATCCGTTATTCCATTTTCAATGTAGTCCTGCTCTCCAAGCACAATCAAATGCACACCCTGCTGCGGCTGCCCCTCATGGTTCAGCACTGTAACGATTGCAGGGCTGTCTGCGGTAAGAACAAGACCGTCCGGCAAATCAATGACAATATCGTTGCTCTCCCCAATGCGAATATTACAGTTATCAATAATAACATTCGCTTTATCTGTTACGGTAACGACATATGTTTTCACCGCATCTTCAGTTTCTGTTCCGATTGTTCCGTTGTTATCGCCCGTTGATGAACTGCTGCCGGGGACTGCAAGCACACCGTTATTGTCCGTAATCCCAGTCGCATTGTTATTTCTCTCGTCTGCAACAATGACTTGCAATCCGGAGACCGGTACATTATCCGCCGTTTTTGTCACCGTAATTATTGTACGGTCATTGTAATCTAGTATTCTGTCTTTTGGAAGCGTCACCGAAATAGTATCAACGGTATCAATGACAATTTCCGCGTCAAATACAGGCTTGCCATTCTGATCTGTAAGTGTTACATTGTAATTTCCCACTGCCGCTTTGCCGTCCTCGTCCGTTCTGTCTGTTCCGACAAGCTGCGGAATTGCAACCGTCTTTAAAACCATTTTGCAGGTTTCGCACTCCAGATGTTTTTCACCCGCCTGTTCAATGGTAGCCGGAATATCAACTATCCACTCGGACGGTTGATGTCCTGCCGCGTTCACATACTCTCCCTTATATTCCTCCCCGCAGATTTCACACTCAAATATGGTATATCCCATTTCCGTACAGGTTGGCTCAACTACTGTTTCAATGTAATTGTGCTCAATGCAGTCGGTATATTCACCAATAAATGATTTACCGCAATCAGGGCAGGTAAACACCGCATAACCATGTTCCGTACAGGTGGGCGCAATAATTTCTTTGTTGTAATTATGTTCTGTCATGTCTGTATAATTGCCGATATACTTATCCCCGCAATCCGTACATGTAAATACCGTATAACCCATGGCTGTACAAGTAGGCGCTGTCAATACCGCATTGTAGTTGTGCGGCATTTTATCGGCATAATCCGAAACATAGCTGTCTTCACACTGCCTGCAGGTGTATGTGGAAAACCCATGTTCTGTACAGCTCGGCTCCGTTACCGCAACCACATAATCATGCTCGGTTTTGTCCGTGTAATCGCCTGTGTAACTGTCGGAACAATCAAGGCAGGTATAGACCGTATATCCCATTGCCGTACAGGTAGGCTCCGTGATATTGCTTTCATAGTGATGCCCTGTCGGCAGCTCCAAAACCGTTCCGCACTTTGTACAAGTCTGCGGTTCGGTGCAGTTTGCCGCTTTTCCTGGGGTGTGTCCCGTTGCCGATTCCGCTTTGAGCATCTTTTCAGCACAATTCAGGCAATGGAATTCTGTCACACCATCACCTTCGCATGTAGCGGATGTAACCGGGCGTCCCTCATCCCACTCATGCCCGACCGGGTCGGTGTAATCCGAAACTTGACTGCTGCCGCACATCACACAGGTATGCGTGGTATACCCCCTGTCCGTACAAGTCGGCGCTTTGGTGATATGCTCGTATGCATGTGAAATGATCGGCTGCATATCAGTGATATAATTATCTCCGCATACGGTACAGATGTGGTCGGTGTAGCCTACCGAGCGGCATGTCGGATTATGCCGTTCTATTCTGTAGCTGTGACTGCCGACAGACGTTGTCTCTTCGTAAAAATCGCCGCACACGGAACACATAATCAGCTTTTGCCCGCCCTGCTTACAGGTGGGTTCCTTGATGGTGATTGCATGATAGCTGTGTCCCGTCGCAGGAGTATAATTTCTTTTATCGAGCCTGCCGCAGCCGTCACACTGCCAGCGCTCGTAGCCTAAGTTTTCACAAGATGCAGGAACAGTTTCTACGTACCTGTAATCGTGCGTATGCACGTCGTTTTTATCTCCCGTCGGCGGAACAATGATAATGGTATCTCCGTCCTTTTCCAGCAGCCACACATAGCTCACGCCGTTCTCCGTCATGTTTTTGTTGGCGTACTTGTAGTCAATTTCATAGTACACCGGATAGTAGCCCGCCTCTGTATAATTGGGCGCCGACGTCAGATTACACCGTTCCGCACTCGTTCCATACCGAATACTGGTATGTACGCCGCTTTCCGACAAATCCGACACGGTAACGGTATGTGCGTCATCATCTGCAGGTCCATAATAGCTTGATACCACCGATTTTGCCGCAACATACTTTGACGTTTCATAACCGCAGTCTTCACAATGCTTTGTCACATAAAACCGGTTGTTTCCAAGCTGCCCGTCAATCGACTCAACAAAATGATGGTTTTCCAAACTGCGCGCAGCCCTCGCCTGCGTTCCTTTACAAAACTGGCAATACTTGCCCCGCTTCAGGACGGCTGTATGTTTCTCGTCGTTGTAAGTCTCATATTCCGTATTGTCAAAATCCAGATAAAACTCGCTCGCACAGGAATTTAAAACATACACATTTGTGTTAAAGTTATACCAGTCCGAACCATCAATGGAATTGATGGTTCCGCAGTTTTGGCACACACTCTTGCTCCAATGATACCCGGTATAATATGCGTTAACTCCCGGCGTCCCTTCGTCCAGATTCCCCTTGCTCGAACCATCCATGCAGGTTCCGTCCGAATACTGCACGCCCCGGTTCAGCGCCGTCTGCCCGCTTTTGGTGTATTCCGGCACGCGATAAGTCAATACCGTGGTGTACTTCTCACATACGCAGCAATACGACGTTTCATATGTAACCGTTGCGTTAACATCTAATTCATTTGTTCGTCCGCTGGCGCTCAGCCATTTATCCGCCGGATCAACATATTCATTGCTCTGTGCCGCCATCGCTGCCGGCACACTTCCTAAGCTCAGCATCACTACCAGCAGCATTGCAGTAATGGATTTTACCCTTTTATTTCCTTGCCTCATAAGTTTTCTCTCCTTTTACTTCCAAAATTTTTCACTCATGCCCGTTAACCTTACCCTGAGCGGAATATCAAACCCGACAGGCGTACCGCCCTGCGGCGTAAATACATTGATTCTGTAGCTTGCGCTGCAAGTAACCGCAAATGTATCCCGCAGCTGTATTTTTTTCTGTGCGGCATTGCAATACGACGCATTTACGCTCATTGTCGCGCTATCCGGTATATTGGTATTGGCTTTCATATCTTCATACAGGCTGTATGTCGCAGCGCTTACCTGTCCGGATATTTCTATCTCTCTCACCACTCGCCTTGCAGCATAATTCAGATTTAGATAGGTAGTGAACACGCCAAAAAATGAGATGGCGGTCGCTATCAGCGTGATAAACACAAGTGTTTTGATAATCAGCTCATAATACGCGCTCGCCGCCTTTCGTTTTCTCAAGTCATCAACTCCCCTCAAAAAAACAGAGCCGGCAAAAGCCGGCTCCCCGTCAGATTCCAAACGTTGCATAAATTTTCTCAACAATCGCATTCCAAATTTCAACGATTGTCCCTTGATATGTGTTCAGGAAAAACGCCCCAACGACAACAACCAACAAAATCACAATGAGCCAGCCTGTAATCTGATCCCCATCGTCGTTTTTCATAATCCGCCCGGTTCTGTTTACAAAGTTGTAAAGAGCCGTCTTTCCTTTTACCGCAAGCCTCTGCATCAGCTTTTCCTCCTTCCTTTTGATACTTAAAAAATCCCGCCCAGGGAGCTAAACAAATGCATCCCAATCACATAAAACAGAGTGAGTACCGCCAATAATACGATCGGTATAATCAGTATCTTCACTCTGCCGGGGCGCTTATTTAGTTCCCGTTGCATGGTTTCTTTCGCCAGCAGTCCCATGTCTGAAATCAAGTAATTCAATGTGGAATCCTGATTGTCACCCCGACTGACCGCAATCAGAGCCTTGGTCAGCCTTGAGATATACGCATTGCCGACACGTTTATCAAAAGCAAGCATCGCATCCTCATAATTGCCGGATTTCAGATCCATTATAAGGACCTCAATATCATATCGCAGCCCCTCTCCGGCAATTGTCTGATAGGTTTCAAGCAGTTTAATCACATCTTTTTCTGTCTTGAGTCCCTGCACGATTGCTCTGACAAACTTCGGCAATTCCGACTCAATCAGCCGGTCCTTTGCCTTCAGTCGGTCGCCAACCTCCCCATTAAAATGGAAATACACAACCACTGCCAATACTGCGGCAAGCGGCAGTAAATTCCGCATGGTGGCGGAGAGCAAAAACGCCGAAAGAACAAGCGCGCTGCCGGCCATGAGAAACGACCGTGCGACATATTCCTTCGGCGTCAATGGGATTTCCGCTCTTGCAAGCTGCAAGCGCATTCTTCTTTCCTTAAAGTCAGTCATTCTGACTACTGGCGCTAAAATTTTAACAAACGGAGCAATAAAGTATGCATTCACGAAGCGCATGGGTGAAAACTCCTTATGTGCTGCAATCCTTATCCCTCTGCCTGTACTTGCCGGCGGCAGTCCCAAAATCTGTGACGTCACAGCGTAGGTTCCGCCCGTCAGCAATATAAAAATCAGAAAATATACCATGCTCATCCCTCCTTTTACAGCGGCTTGTTGATTTTCAACGTGATAAACGCTGATACAAGCGTCATCACAAGCATGAGCAGGATCAATATCTTACCCGCTGCCGAAGTTGTCAAAATTTCAAACCATGCCGCATTGCTCCATCTGAGCAATGGAATAATGGAAAACGACAGCAAAATTGCGGTAAAATAATCCCGCCACACTCTCATCATAACGGTATCTGCCTCAACCTGCAGCCGCTTTGCATCATTCATGTTCTGGACAATAGCCGGAAGGATAAACCGGTAATCTCCTGACTTTTCCTGTGATAACACCAAAATGTCAATCCATTCCGAGAAATATTTATTGTTTATTTTCAACTCCAGTTTTCTCAGCGCACGCTTAATATTGGAATCTATCAGCGTCACATCTGTCACAAATTCTGCAAACGGACGGTAAATGTCTAACTTGTTCAGGTTTTCGTTGAACGCCGTGATGATGTCGTTGCAGCCGAGATAACTGTTGGTAATCAGGTTCATGGAATTCTCCAGCAGTTCGTCCTGATTTCTTTTATACCATCGCGACCGCACGCATAATATGATGTACGGCACAGGAAGCAGCACAATCGCCGTCGCAAACGCAAGCATGGCGCTTTGAAACAGGTACTTTCCAAGCCAAAATCCGGCAAAAGCCGGGAAAAATGCAAATTTACCCATTGATGACGATTGCTCAATAGACGGTATCAGCAAGCTCCATACCGAAGCTGCTGTCATAACACCTGCGGCAAAACCGGCAAGCGAACGCCCTAAAGCCGGCGGCATTCCTTTTTTCAGAAATAAAATACAGCATGCGCCGAGAGAAGTTCCGATAAGCGGCATTAACAGCCCAATAAATAAATCA
>CALGRC010000190.1 GCA_937959315.1 uncultured Clostridia bacterium
CGCCCATCCACCAGCACATCGCACAGCGCAAGAAGCTGGCGTTTTTCCTGGTCAGCCACTAACTCTTCAAACAAATAACCGCTGTATACCCAAAAAGTCTTCTGATACCGTGCCCGGATACACCGGGTAAGCGCTGCCAGCGCGCCTGCCTGTTCAAATGGTTCCCCGCCGCTATAGGTAATATTGGTCACACTGCTTTTTGTCAGCATATCATATACATCCCAAGCCGGGACCGCGCGGCCTTTATCCCTATCCCAAGTCTCTGGATTGTGACAGCCAGGGCAGTGGTGCGGGCAGCCGGTGACGAATAATACGTCCCGAAAGCCCGTGCCATCCACCGACGAACTATATGTGACATCCATCATATAGATTTTTACATCTTCCAGGTTAGAATCCATGCGTCACACGGTCTTTCAGTTCTGCCTTTTTGGCATTATTCCAATTATTTACACTTCCAACCAAATACCCCGTGATCCGCTGGATGGTATCAATGTTTTCACTGCCGCATGCCGGGCACACCTTCAAGTTCTCGTCGGCATTTTCAAACCCGCAGTCCAGGCAGCGGTTGCGGGTATGGTTGACCGAACCATAGCCAATATTGTACTGATCCATCAAATCTACCGTCTGCATGATACATTCCGGGTTATGCGTTGCATCGCCGTCCAATTCCACATAAAAGATATGCCCGCCTGTTTCGTATTTATGATACGGGCCTTCCACTTCGGCCTTGTGCTGCACACTGCATTTATACCACACCGGTACATGGGAACTATTGGTATAATATTCCTTATCCGTAATGTTTTCAATCAACCCAAACTGCTCGCGGTCCTTTTTGGTAAATTTCCCGCTCAACCCCTCTGCCGGCGTTGCCAGCAGGCTGTAGTTAAGGTTGCGCTCATTGGCGATTTCAGCCACACGCTCGTTCATGTGCTTCACAATTTCCAACCCCAGCGCCTGGGCTTCTTCGCTTTCACCGTGGTGTTTGCCAACCAATGCAATGAGCGTTTCCGCCAGGCCGATGAACCCAATACCCAGCGTACCGGTTTTGAGCAAATCTTTCACCTGGGCATCAGGCGCTACCTCTTCACTGCCTTCCCACATACCGTTCATCAGCATAGGAAACTGCTTTTTCATAGCTGTCCGCTGGAAGGAATACCGGTCGTACAACTGATCGGCCGCCACATCAATACAGCGATCCAATTTATGAAAAAAGGTTTTAATCCGTTCGTCCTTATCTGCTATTTCCATGCATTCCAGACCGAGCTTAACGATGTTAATGGTAGTAAATGACAAATTGCCGCGGCCAATAGAAGTCTTTTTCCCATGCCGGTTTTCAAACACACGTGTCCGGCAGCCCATGGTAGCCACCTCATGCTCATAGCGTTTCGGATCATCCGCCCGCCACTCCTCGCTTTGATTAAAGGTTGCGTCAAGGTTTAAAAAATTCGGGAAAAACCGCTTTGCAGTCACTTTACAAGCCAATTTATACAAATCATAATTGGGATCTTCCGGCAGATAACTGACCCCCCGTTTCTTTTTCCAAATCTGTATTGGGAAAATGGGAGTCTCACCATTGCCCACCCCGCGGTAGGTAGAATTTAAAATTTCCCGCATGATGCAACGCCCTTCAGCAGATGTATCTGTTCCATAGTTGATAGACGAAAATACCACTTGGTTGCCGCCGCGGCTGTGAATGGTATTCATATTGTGAATAAATGATTCCATCGCCTGATGCACCCGGTTGACCGTCTGATTGACTGCATGCTGCACATAACGCTCTTTGCCGGCCAATCCATCCAGCGGTTTGGTCAAATAGTCGTCAAACTGCCGCTCCTTTAAATCAGATAAATCTTCCCCGGTCAGTTTTTCCAGCTTGACGATTTCTTCTATGTAGGTTGCCCGCACATAAGGCGCAAGATAAAAATCAAAAGCTGGAATGGCCTGGCCGCCATGCATTTCGTTCTGAATGGATTCCATGGAAATACAAGCCAGGATTGCCGCTGTTTCAATACGCTTGGCCGGACGGCTGGAACCATGCCCGGCACGGAACCCATGCTGTAAAACTTTATCAAGCGGATGCTGCAAACAAGTCAGCGACTTGGTCGGATAATAATCTGCATCATGGATATGGATATAATTACTCTTGACAAAATCTTTCGCATCCTGCGACAAAAGCATATCCACTACAAATGGCTTGGAAGTTTCGCTTGCAAACTTCATCATCATACCCGCCGGCGTTTCGGCGTTCATATTGGCGTTTTCCTTGGTAATGTCGTTGGCAATGGTATTGACAATACCCATATACATTTCATAAGTTTTACGGCCGCGCGCGATATTACGCTTTTCGCGGTAAAGGATATAATCCTTTGCGACATTTTTATACTTGGATTTCATCAGTTCCATTTCAACCAAGTTCTGGATTTCTTCCACATCAATGACATCCACATCCAGCATGGATAGCTTGTCTGCAATTTGCTCAGCACACTTAACGTCATTGATGAAATCATGATTCATTGCTTTTAAAATAGCGTTGACGATTTTTTGCTTGTCAAAATTCTCAATTCTGCCATCCCGTTTGCGAATATTGCTTACCACAACGATTCCCCCTTATTGCACAATATCTAGTGTCCATTTTTTGTAAAAGCTCTATATCTTGTGTTTTCATGTTTCATTATACTGGATTCTTTGCTAAAATGCAATAGGGAAATGAAAATTTTTTAAAAAAAAGAAACACTTTCTTGTTTTAACTGCAAGAAAGTGTTTCCAATGGATGTTTTTCCCTATTCTTTTCCGGTTTTGGCGCCGCAAAATTGGCAAAATTGCGCGTCAGCGCGAATTTCTTTGCCGCAGCTTTCACAAATGGCAGTTTTTTTCAATGCCGCAAGTTCCTCGTTAATTTCATCCATCCGCTGCTTAAGCTGTTCAATTTCCTGAACCAGCCGTCCCATCTCGGCAGAATCAACATCGCTTCCCTGTTCAACTACCATACGGCCCACCTCGGTATACCGGGTATTGATTTCATCCCGCACATCGGTGAGCTGCAGTTTATACTTTGCAAAATCTACGGCATCGGACGACGCCTTTGCCACATCTTTGGCCAACCCTGTTACCCGTTTTTTCAAATTATTCCCCAGACTCATCACAATATCCCCTTTCCTTCTATTCTATAACCCGCCCTGCATCCTGCATCCCCTCTGCATCGGGACCCGGCGTCTGCTGCACATCCTTCGGCGCATCCTCTTCTCCGGAATCCACAGGCTGCTGCGTGTGGGCAGTTCCAGCCGGCGTTTGATCAGACGGCTGCTGCTGTGCCGGCGGTTCTTGTACCAACGGCTGTTCTGGCTGTTGCTGCTGTACCGGCGTCTGTGTCTCTTCCCTTACGGGTTGCTGCGGTTCCGTCTGCCGCGGCGCCTGCCCAGCGGAAGTGCTGCCGGTCTGACGGTTCGCCGATGTAGTACGCCCGGTGTTTTCCGGCTGGGATGGCTGGGCATCCTTTTTCTCCTGCCCTTGGTCTTGCTGGCCGCTAACATTTTGCAGCTGCAATTCCAGGCTTTGGATTTTCTCATCCCGCGCTGTCACTTCCGCTTTCAAATCCCGGATTTCCGACTTGAGCGACTCAATTTCCACCACACCGGTCTGTGTGCTGGCCACTAACCGGTAACTGATGAAAAATGCAATGGCAAATACGGCCAGTGCCGCTGCCGCATACCCAATCCCTTTCCAAATTTTCTTTTTCCTATTGCGCCGCGGTGCAAGCGAATAATACCTTGCCAATCCCATCACCTCATAACTCTAACGTTTCCCCGGTATCAAACAGGTAAATGCACCTGCGCGCCACCGGGCTCCCGGTTAAAACCTCCAGCGCATATGAATAACAGCGAAGCTGCAGGGCATACCGCTCTCCAACCTGTGCAGAAGAGCCGCGCACTTTATCGGTTTTATAATCCAGCAATACCAGTTTTCCATTGGCATCCCAAAAGTATGCGTCAATGGTCCCCTGAATAACGATTTCTTCCCCTTTTGCCATACCAAAAAGCGCTTCCGCGTCCACCAAAAGCTTAAACGGCACTTCCCGGTATACTTTCTTGCTGGCAGACAGTTCCCTGCCAAGCGGGCTATGCAAAAATGCTTCGATTTTTTTAATATCTACGCTTTCTAATTCCTCTTTGGTTAGAAAACCAGCTTCAAAAAACGATTGGATTTCCGCTTCTATTGTATCCCGTTTTCCGTCCCCTGTCAAACATATTTTTTGCATACAAAAATGCATGACTGTTCCTGCATGCGCACCGACAACCTTTTCCTGCGATTCCATAAACCGCGGCTTGCGGATTTCCTCTTTGTCAAACAGGCGGAATTCCCCTTCTTGCGCAGGTTCCAGCAAACGCTTAAGTTCAGTTACTGTTACATTGCTTGGCAGGCGGTTGCTTTCGGCAAACGGATAGCGCCATGACAGCCTGCGGCAGATTTCATCGGCATAGGGGCTGTATTGCCGCCCCGGCTCAATGGGCTGCGCCAATTGGGATACAGCGCGGGAAGCCGCTGCAATGGTATCTTTTGGGATGATTTGCACATCAAACTGGCTGCCGTCTGAAATCCGTACGCCCGTATCATAGTCTTCCAATACTTTGTCATGCCGCAGAAGTGCCATTAAAACCCAATCCAAAAAACCGGCGGCAGAAAACACTACCCGCGGATGCAGCGCCTGGTCTTGCCCTGCAACTGCCTGCGCAAGCTGCTCAAGACGCTTTTTCGCATCGGCATCCACGCCGGTTAGTATCAAACGCTCTTTTGGCCGGGTGAGCGCCACATAAAGCACCCGCAGTTCCTCGCTCAGGTTCTCCATGCGCAGCGATTCCCGAATTGCTTTTTTAGCGGCAGAGGGGTAAGAAAACCGCCGGTCAACATCCACATAATCCAGCCCCAAACCCAAATCCCTATGCAGCAGCACCGGGTCGGTCAAATCACGTTTGTTAAAATTTTTCCCGCACATGGATAAAAACACAATGGGAAATTCCAACCCTTTGCTTTTGTGAATGCTCATAATCCGCACCACATCGTCCTGTTCCCCGATCATTTTTGCACTATCCCCATCCGATCCATTTTTTTTGAGCTTTTCCACATAGTTGACAAAGTGGAATACGCCCTTGAATGCGCCGCTTTCAAACTGCTGCGCCCGGTAAAAAAGCGCCCGGACATTGGCGCGGCGCAATCCGGGGTTAGACAGTGTGCCAATATATGCAAAATACCCGGTGTCGTCTGCCAGATAACGCAAAAATTCATCAGTATCCATAAATTTTGCCGCATCCCGGTATGCAGCAAAAGCGTCCAAAAATACCCGTGTTTTTTTAGAAAGCCCGGAAAGACAGAAGCTCATTATCAGTAAACCCGTATACCCCGCACCGCATCACTGCGGCCAGGCTGATATCGTCCAACGGATTGGACACCACCCGTAAAAAAGAAATGAACGTACGGATTTCATAAGTGTCAAAATATCCGCCGCCTACATCCGAATAACAGGGCACATCCCGCTCTGACAACGCCTGTGCAAACACCTCGGCATTGCCCCGCGTACTGCGCAGCAAAATGACAAAATCCCGGTAGCGCGCCGGGCGCAGCTTCCCGGTTGCCTTATCGGTTACCATACAGCCCTCATGTACCATAGTGCGGATTTTCTGCGCAACAAATGCTGCCTCCGCTTGTAAATTGCTGACTTTCTCCCCAGATGCATCCGCTGTGCCAGCAGCATCCTGCACGTCCACCTCAATGGGGCTGTCACCCGGCGGAAATTTTGCCCCCGGCGCCAGCCATGCTTCTTTATCATAGTTCAATTCCCCCGCACGTTCGCTCATCAGCCGGGAAAACAGGAAATTGACCCCGTCCAGCACCGCCGCACGGCTGCGGAAATTCCGGTTGAGCACAATTTTAGCCTGTTTTTGCCCTGCGCCCGCCGAATACTGCGGGAACACGTCGCTTTTTTCTTTTATCAACCGGGGATTGGCGTCACGGAATTTATAGATACTCTGCTTTAAATCCCCTACCATACATACGTTTGGCATACCAATCTGGCGGCGGGATATAGCGGAAAATAATGCTTCCTGCACACTGTTGCAGTCCTGGTATTCGTCTACATAGATTTCCTCGTACTTATCCATCAGCGCCCGTGCGATATCGCTTGGGCCGCCGCTGTCATCGCGGAGCAAATCCAGCGCCAAATGCTCAAAATCGGAAAAATCAATCAGGTTCCTTGCACGTTTTTTGGCCGCATACCGCTCATCATACCGCCGCACCAGCGACATCAGCTTTTTTACCCGCGGCAGCAGCCGCTTGGCGTCGCCTATCAACACTTCCTGCGGGCTGCTAACCAAACTTTGGTTGATTTCTTTATAAAGTTCCCGCGCCTCGTCCCGTAAGGCTTTGATACGCTCCTGTTCCCACTCGCCCGCCTTTTTGGTACGCCGTTTGATGGCAAACCGGTACCCATCAAACACCGTATAAGCCGCATCCCAACTAACATCACAAGCGCTGATAAACTGTCCAAATAGCTGCCGCTCCTCTGCCAAAGTTTCCCGCCATCCGGACAGCGCCTCGTCGGCAGCACAGATTTGCAGCGCACGGTCATATAGCGTCACTGCATATTGTGCAGATTCTTTCGCAATTTGCAGCAAAAAGGCAAGGCTGCTGCAACATCCATCTGCATAGCGGCGCTCTGCCTCCAGCAACCATCTATCCGGATCGGGCTGGCTGCGGGAAAACTCATGTACTGTACGCACCATCCCAACCAGCCGATCGTCCGTTTTTTTTGTATAGCCGTTGACCAATTCCAAAAACCCGGCGTCCTCAGCCTCATACTGTTCGTCAAATACTTCGTCTAACGCCTGGGTTTTCAGCAGCTCTACCTCCAACCCGTCGCCAATGCGGAAATTGGGATCCAACCCAAGCAAATGAAACTGGCTGCGGATAATTTCTAAGCAAAAACTATGAATGGTACAAATACTGGCACGGTTTATCAATACCAACTGTTTTTTGAGCCACTCTTCGCCCTCGTCAATGAGTTCCAGCAGCTTCATGGTAATACGCTCGCGGATTTCACCCGCCGCTGCATTGGTATATGTCACAACCAAAATCCGGTCAATGTCTACAGGGTATTCCCCTGCTACCCTCGATAAAATACGCTCCACCATCACTGCCGTTTTTCCGCTGCCTGCCGCTGCTGTCACCAAAATATCCGAAACCGGCGCGTCAATCACACATTTTTGCTGCGGCGTCCACATGCGCTGCACCCCCCAACAGTTCCCAAATATCCTCATCTTTTACTGCGGACAGTTCATCATACCGGTTGCCCCTTTGTTGCGGGTCAAAACTGCAAACCCCTCCATAAGGGCAGTATTCACATGGCGAAAAATTGGATTTGCGGTAAGGCCGGATTGAAATATCGCCATCCGACAACGCGCAACAAAGCTGGCGCACCGTTTTTTCCAAATGTCTTGACAACGCAGTGAAATTTTCCAATGTCGCCGTTTTGGCCCGGTCGGCAGTCACCGGGTCTGTAGCCGCCAATACGCGGCTATCTGCCAAAAGCAGCCCCTTCATTTTGAGCTGGCTTTCAATTTTCGCCTGCGCCTGCTCTGCCGTCACACGCGAATCTGCGGCATAAATAGGGTCGTCGATTTTAAAATACAGCGCGCCGCCATACCGGTAATCTGCACAACTATTGACCAATGCATCCAAATACACCATCAACTGAATATCCAGCCCATAAAATACATCGTCTAATTTAAAGGTCTTATTGCCGGTTTTATAATCGATAACCCGTATAAATTTACCGTCATCAGCATCATAGCAATCAGCGCGGTCAATAACACCCGTCAAGTGAACTTTCCGCCCATTTCCCAGCGGGATGGTAATCGCGCCAATCCCATCCTCCCCAAACCGGATTTCATATCCCATTGGTACAAATTTGGATTGTATCAGATGGTTTTTCAGCAAGCGAAAACACAATTCTACCGCACCGCGCAACCGTTTGATAAGATACAACTCCCGTTTGGACAAAATGGATGCTTTTTTACTAATATTTTCAATAAATTCATCAATGCAACAGTTTACCTGGTCGTGCAAAACTGCGTCGCTCACTTCAGTGAGCGCAATCCCCCTGGCCTGCAGCCCGGTACAAATCCGCTCCAGCACACCATGGACAAAAGAACCCACATCTACCGCACGAATGCGGAACTCTTCCCGTTCTCTGAGCTTTAGCATATATTCCAAAAAATAAGAATACCGGCACGCACGATATTTTTGCAGACGCGATATGGTGGTATAAAACGGTTCGCCTAACACCTCCCGTACCAGCGGTTCATCCAACCGCTGCGCCTGGTTGGTATATGTGTAATACCGCTCCATGCGTTTCATAAAATCACTGCCCAGCGCATGATATACATCTAGCCAAACAGCACTGACCGGCCGCCCTGCCCGGTACTGGGTGACTGCTTCTGTCAGCAGGGCTTCGGTTGGGCCAGGGGCAGATACCAGGGCAAGCTGCCCCTCATCCGACAAATCCTCCAGCACGCCGCCTTGCACAACTAGCTGTGGAAATACTTTCTTGAGCCGCGCAATCACAAAAGATGGACGCAGCGAATGAAAAGCGTTGTCTGCGCCCGCATAAGACAAAAACAACCGCCTGCTGGGCAAAGTAAACGTGGAATAACTATAAAATTGGTCTAAAAACGCCCGCAAACGGCTATTTGTCGACAATTCCAAGCCCTTTTCCAACAATGCATCCTTTTCCGCGTCTGTGAGCACATCTTCTGGCATGCCAACAGTAGGAAACTGCCCGTCATTGACCCCTAACACAAACAGTGCACGCACATCCGCTAATTTGGTACGCTCAACGTTTCCCACCACCACCTCATCCAGCGAAGTGGGAATCAGCCCCAACGAGTGCTGTCCCAGCGCCACTGCAAGAAGGTTCCGGTACTCCCGCACATGAACCGTCTTATCGCCCAGCACATCTACCAACTCGTCAAATACCGTCACCAGCACTGACCAGATTTTTTCATATTCCTTTGCTTGCGCCGTCTTCCCCTGCGCACGGAAGTCAGCCAGATAGGCCGTAACCGTCTGCGGCAGGCCAATTTCTACAAAATATTCATAGAGACGTTCTGTCATCTCGCACACAGTATGACGTCCCTTGATGGCTTGATGCAAGGCTTTCAGCGGCCCAATGAACGCATCGCGCACCCCGTTGACGCGCGCCAAAAACTCCTCGTCTTTCCCCTTATAACGGTCTAACAAATAATTCCATTTTTCGTCCTTTACCCATGCATCCTTGCGGATTTTGGTGTGCATAACGTAATTTTCCAGCAAAAACAAATCGTCTGGTTCTATGGCCGTATATCCGGCTTTTAAAAAACCAAATATCGTATCAAACCGGTAATCATCCAAATAAATATCCAATGCCCCCAGGGCAAATACTATCAAATGATGGTTTAAAACCGGGATACGCTCGTCAATAAAACAGGGGATACCGAAACTTGCAAATACGCTTTTCACCAATGGCGCGTATTGAGCCAAATCACTGCAAACAACGCCAAAATCCCGCCAACGGTAACCTTCGTCACGGCACAACGCCACCATTTGGCGGGCAGCAAGCGCCACCTCGTCATACGGATTGGCAGCCGCAGATACTTGGATATCCCGCAGCTCTCTATCATAGGCGCATACCGGATAAGCATACAGATACTTTTCCAAATGCCATAGTTCCCGGCTGCTGCGGCGACCCTCTTCCAGCCGCACAGGGCGCAACATAGGAACCCCCTGTTCCTTGCACAGGCGCATAAGCTTCTGCGCAGTCTGGGCCGTCGGCTGGAAAAGCGGATCGTCAGAAGATAGGCTGTCGGTACACAGCGTCACCTGTGCCAAACCGCATTCTCCGGCCAGTGCGCCGATAACTTCCAGTTCCTGCGGGATAAAACTCGAATATTCATCCAGCAGCACCGTCACATCACGGTAGGCGCCAGAAGTACGGATATAATCGGCCAACATCGAAAGCTCGTCATCTGCGTCCAGCCATTTTTGATGAATTTGCGTTTCATATGCCGTATAAATTGCTGATAAATCGTGCAGTTTTGCGGCAAAACGGCGGTTTGGCTCCTGCTGTGCTGCCTGTTCCAGCGCCTCTGGCAAAACGCCATACTTTTTAAACTCCCCAATCAGCCGCATACAGGTATCCACAAATCCCGGCTGCCGCTCCATCCCCGAAAAATATTCCAGCGGCTGTTTGGATAAAATATCGGCAATGACAATGCTTTTCCCGGTTGCGCTAATCCTTTTGCGCGCTGCCGCCCCCAATTCCTTTGCTGCACGCTGCGCCAGCCGGTCAAACGACAGCACTTCTGCCCCCGCCGGGCTGATTTTCCCAATACGATGCAGCAGCTTCCGCTCTGCAATATGGGTATACTGCTCGGGCACCAGCAAAACCACACGCCCCCCGGCTGCCGTCACTTGGGCTGCACGTTCCAGCAAATAGGTTGTCTTCCCGCTGCCCGCACGGCCGTATACCACTTGCAGCGCCATATCCAATACCCCCTTTCACAAAAGCCCACAGCCAAATGGCCATGGGCTTTTCCCTATTACACCTCAAATTTCATATTTGACTTTATACTGTTCAAACGTCTTTTGATACTCTTCCGTTTGCACCTCATCCATATGGTTGGTATATTGATGAGGGTCAAACCCAACCTCGTCAATGTTCTGCTCAATTGCAATGGCAATATTGGAACAATGGTCAGAAATCCGTTCCAAATTATTGACAATATCCAAAAACGCAATACCGGTATTAAAATCACACTCCTGTTTTGTCAGCCGGTGAATATGCTGCTGACGCAGCTCGCGCTTTAAAATGTCTACCACTGCTTCTATGGGCTGCACACGCTTGGCAGCCTCCAAATCATTCTCGCTGTACGCCCGGATACAAAGTTCAATGACCTCGCCAACTGCATCGGTCATCTTTTTGAGTTCCGCTTTGGCGGAATCGGAAAATTTTAAACCTTCTTCATACAAGTGCTCCATACTCTCACTGATATTAAGCGAGTGGTCTCCAATACGCTCAATATCGGTAATCACATGGAAAATGCCAGAGACGGTATTATTTTCCTCTTCATTCAAATCATGTTCGCTGATTTTCACCAAATAGGTAGTCAGCCTGGATTCCATGTTGTCTATTTCATTTTCATTGTCCGAAATCTGCGACAACATTGGGGTTAGGTTTTTTTCCTTTTTAAAAATCAGGCCCGTACACGACTGATAGTTATGGTACGCCAATGTAATCATATCAATGACCGCCTTGATAGACTGCGCAACTGCAACCGGCGGCGTAACCAAAAACCGGTCGTCCAGCAAATTGGAAGTACCTGTATGGCTGCCATGTCCATCTGACTTGATAAAGAAATTCGCAATTTTGACCAATCCTCCAGAAAACGGAAGCAAAATTAACGTATTGATAATATTAAATATGGTATGGAAGTCTGCAATCCCACCCATACTGATGGGATCGTTCCAGAATGGGAGTCCAAACAGGAACTGGACAGCATAGATCACGACCATAAAAACAACCGTTCCAATGATATTAAACGATAAATGAATCACGGCCGCACGTTTTGCATTTTTAGTCGCTCCAATACTCGACAAAATTGCCGTAATACAGGTACCGATATTCTGCCCCATAATAATGGGAACTGCGGATGAAAACGGTACGATACCCGTTGCAGCAACCGCTTGTAAAATACCGATAGACGCGCTGGAAGATTGGATAAGCGCTGTCACTACCGTACCCGTCAGCACACCCAAAATGGGATTCTTCCCCATAACAACAAATGCCTGCTGGATTTCCGGCATCGTTTCCAACGGCTTCAAGGCATTGCTCATGGTCTGCATACCGATAAACAGCACACCAAAGCCCGCCAGGATTTCACCAATGCTCCGATTGCGTTTCCGCTTTGCAAACATCAGCATGAATACGCCAATGATAATGGCAACCGGTGCCAGATACTCCGGCTTGAACATCGCCAAATACCAGGTATTGCTTTCAATACCGGCCAAACGCAATATTTGTGCCGTTACCGTTGTTCCAATATTTGCGCCCATGATAACGCCAACCGCCTGGCGCAGCGTCATCACACCAGCATTGATAAAACCAATCACCATAACAGTTGTTGCGCTGGAAGATTGGATGATACCTGTGACGACCGTACCGACCAAAACACCCTTAAACAGGTTGCTGGTCAGCGATTCAATGATTTTTTGCAGCCGGTCGCCAGCCGCTTTTTCCAGCCCTTCGCCCATGGCGCGCATACCAAATAAAAACAGCCCAAGCCCGCCTATCAATGATAAAACGTTTACAATGGTCATAAAATCCCCCTCATTTGTCCATACCGTATAGCAATCGTTTTATTTACACGTAAAACAGCATGTCAGAATAGGCCGGATAAGGCCAAAGCTCGCGGTCAACCACCGATTCCAAATGGTCGCCGTAGCCGCGGAGCGCCTCCATAAGCGGCAGCACCCTATCACGGTAATAGCATGCCTGCGCCCGCATATCTTCCGTCATGGCTTCAGCCGTTGCCACGGCAGACTCCAACTGCTCTGCCGTCTGCCCAAACTGCGTCAAGGTGTCGGTGACATCAAACAACAGCTTTTGCTGGAACGACACATCCAAAACTCCTGCCTGCTGTGCCTTAATCACACTGTCAGACAGCCTGTTGGAAAACCGCAGGACTGCCGGAATGATATCCTTTTTACTCATATCCAGCATCGTCAGCGCCTCGATGTGAATGACCTTTGTATATTTTTCCAGCTTGATATCATGACGCGCATGCAGTTCCACCTCGCTGTAAACATGGTGCTTTTCAAACACACGGATAACCTCTGGATTGATAAATTCTGCGATGGCGTCCACCGTATTGTCAATGTTGGGAAGGCCGCGCCGGGCAGCTTCCTCCACCCATTCCTGCGCATACCCGTTCCCATCAAACAGCACCCGTTTGTGTTTGCGCACAATATCCTGCAATTCCCGGTGCAGCGCGCTTTCAAAATCCTCTGCGCCTTCCAGCTTGTCTGCTATTTGGCAAAGCGACTCTGCCACAATGGTATTGATAATGGTATTTGGCCCGGCAATGGATGCATTCGACCCCACCATACGGAATTCAAATTTATTCCCGGTAAATGCAAAGGGGGAAGTCCGGTTGCGGTCGGTGGTATCCTTGTATAAATCGGGCAGCGTCACTACACCGACATCCAAAATACCCCGCGCCTGCTTTTTTGAAGGATGGTCTGTTTCAATATCCTCCAAAATTTTGCCAAGCTGATCGCCCAAAAAAATAGAAATGATGGCCGGCGGCGCCTCGTTTGCCCCTAGGCGATGGTCATTGCCGGCGCTGGCCGCCGAGGCCCGTACCAAGCCGGCAAATTCGTCTATCGCCTTAATAACCGCACACAAAAACAGTAAAAACTGCGCATTTTCATGCGGGGTCTTCCCAGGATCCAGCAGGTTCTGTCCATCGTCCGTTGTCAACGACCAGTTGTTGTGCTTCCCGCTGCCGTTGACACCCGCAAACGGCTTTTCGTGCAGCAGACAGGCAAACCCGTGCCGATTGGCAATCTGCTTTAAAGCCGCCATGGTAAGCTGGTTATGGTCGGTGGCAATGTTACAGGTGGTATAAATGGGCGCCAGCTCATGCTGGCTGGGCGCGGCTTCGTTGTGCTCGGTTTTGGCAGAAACACCCATTTTCCAAAGCTCCCGGTCCACATCGCTCATAAAACATGCCACACGCTCTTTCAAAGTGCCAAAATAGTGGTCGTCCATCTCCTGGCCCTTGGGAGGCCGCTGCCCGAACAAGGTACGCCCGGTAAATTTCAAATCTATCCGTTTTTCATAAAGCTCTTTATCGACCAAAAAATATTCCTGTTCCGGACCGACCGAGACCGTCACACGGTTCACCCGGTCGTTGCCAAACAGCCGCAGTATGCGCACCGCCTGCCGGCTAATCGCCTCACAGGAACGCAGCAGCGGCGTCTTTTTGTCCAGCGCCTCGCCGGTGTAAGAACAAAAAGCCGTCGGGATACACAGCGTTACCCCTGCCAAATCCTCTCTCAAAAAAGCGGGCGATGTACAATCCCACGCCGTATAGCCGCGCGCTTCAAAAGTAGCACGCAACCCTCCCGAAGGGAAAGAAGATGCATCCGGTTCCCCTTTGATGAGTTCTTTCCCGGAAAACTCCATAATGGCATGGCTTTGGTCAGATGTACAAAGGAACGAATCGTGTTTTTCGGCCGTTATACCCGTCAGCGGCTGAAACCAATGGGTATAATGCGTAGCGCCGTGTTCAATGGCCCAATCCTTCATTGCGTTGGCCACCACTTCCGCCACGCTCGCATCCAGCGGCAAGCCTTCGTCAATGGTTCGTTTCAGCGCTTTGTATGTACTTCTTGGCAAGCGCTCCTGCATGACCTGATCGCCAAATACATTGCGCCCAAACAGATCGCTTAATGACTCATGACTAGAAAAGGTTTCCATAAATGCCCTCCACCATTTGAAATTTTCCATTTCACAATTCCTTAATATTTATCATACTATGTTTATCTGCAAAAATCAACAGAATTTTTACTTCCAGGCCACAAAAAATAAACGGCACAAAGTAAAAAACTTTGTGCCGTTTGTTAAAAGCCCCCTTACCGCAATTCCGTGGTTTCTACCTGGTCCATATCAGTAAAAGTTTGGTTTTCCCCGCACATCCCCCAAATAAAGGTATAATTTTTGGTACCGACACCCGAATGGATAGACCAGCTGGGAGAGATGACCGCCTGTTCATTCTGCATGACAATATGGCGGGTTTCCCCTGGTTCTCCCATCATATGAAATACCACCTGGCCATCTTCAATTTCAAAATATAAATAGACTTCCATCCTGCGATCGTGCGTGTGGCAGGGCATGGTATTCCAAACACTGCCGGGCGCAAGCTCGGTCAGCCCCATAGAAAGCTGGCAAGTATCCAGTACATCGGGATGGATATATTGGTTAATCACACGCTTATTGCATTCCTCATCACTGCCGCACGGTACATGGTTGGCCTTTGTGATATCAATTTTTCTATTTGGATAGGATGTATGCGCCGGACAGCTATTAAAATAGAATTTTGCCGGATTTGACGCGTCTTCACTCTCAAAAGTCACATTTTTAACACCCATACCCACATACAGCCCGTCACGGGGATTTAAATCGTACACTTCGCCGTCACAGGTGATTTTCCCCTTGCCGCCAATGTTGATAATGCCCAGCTCCCGCCGCTGCAGGAAAAAGTCAGACGCCAGCTCCTTGCTGCCTTCCAGCTTCAGTACATTTCCAGCCGGTACCGCAGACCCAACGATGATACGGTCTACATGGCTGTATACCATTTTTATTTCGCCTTTTTGAAACAAATCGTCAATCAAAAATTCTTTCCGGATACGCTCGGTGGTGTAGTGTTTCACATCTTCCGGGTTCCATGCGTTGCGAACCTCCATCTTTCCCTTCCCCCTTCAGTTTTTTTCTGCGCGGCGCCCCGTCATTTGGAAGACCGCTTTTATGATTATTATATACCAACCAGGATAGAAAATCAATGCTGCAAAAGCAAAATCAGAAAAAAGAATGGTAAAAAGGGGAAAAATCGTATATAATAGACATACCAAACCAGATGAAGGAGGGGGTTGCATGAAACGGTTCCGGCAATGGGTACATAGCGTACCTGCGCTTCACCGTCTTGATTTGCTGATTGATAAATTTTTCGGCGACGACGTGCCGGGCCTGGCGGCCGAGCTGACCTTTTATCTGATCACCGCCTTTTTCCCATTTCTCATCCTGGTGCTGGCCATCTTGTCTTTCACCCCGCTTACTGCAGAAGAAACGCTGTTCCGCTTGCTGCGCAATCTGCCAGAGGATGCTTACCAGCTTTTATACCATATGCTTACCAGCGTATCGCGCAGCCTGCCTATCATCCTGGTTGCCACAGCGATTGCATTATGGTCCATGTCCAGCGCCATCGGCACCATTGCAAAAGCCATCAACCGTTTTTACCGGGTGGAAGAAAACCGCAATTTTATCAAAGTCCGTATCATGGGGATTATCTTTGCATTCCTTATTGCGCTATCCATTGTATTGTCCTTTGCCCTGCTTGTATTCGGTTCGCTCATTGGCCATGCGGTAGTACAATTTTTCCCCCAAGGCGGTACAATTTGGAATACCATACGGTTTGCTACAGCACTGATCCTCATTGCGCTGCTGTTTGGCACCCTTTACCGGTATATGCCAAACAAGCGCCTCCGGTTTGGGCTCATTGCCCCCGGCGCACTGTTTTCCTCCGCCGCCTGGGCAACAGCCTCCCTGCTGTTTTCTTTCTACGTCAACAATTTCGCACGTTACCACATCCTTTATGGCAGCCTTGCAGGTATTGTTATCCTTGTCACTTGGCTGTATATGACCAGCTATATCATCCTGCTCGGCGGCGGCCTCAACGCTATCCTATATTTGCGCCGACGGACCCGGCACAAACGCCGCAGGCAGAAAAAACGCCGGTGATGATGATTCCCTTTTTGCCAAACATATGATATAATGATGGACAGGCAGTGCCCGGGATACCTCCCTGGCCTGAAAATGAACGGGGGATACATATGCGAAACCTGACTATAGCAATCCTAGCCTCTTACTTGCTTGGGATTCTGACATACAATGCTGCCCAATCTATTGATATGGCATTCTTACTGGCGGGCACCTTTTTGCTGGCGGCGGCCGCCAAAACCATAATTTCCAAAAAAATCATCACCCCGCTCGGCGTTATGTCAGTTTGCTTTGCCTTTGGGCTGCTTGGGACGTTCTTTTTTTCTGACCTGCCCCAAAAATCCTTTTATCCGCTGCTGGATCAACCCATTACCCTCACCGCCCGTTTGACAGACGTACCGGATTTTGACGGGGAAAAAAGCACCTATCAGGCACGGATGCTGACTGCGCGGACAGCAGACGGCACCATTCACCCGCTGAAAGAAAACGTCCTCATTTACAGCTACGGCGACCAGCCGCCGGCCGATAAGCAGTTTTACGACGTAGTAGAGTTTAAAACCACCCTGTCCCTGCCGCGGGAAGAGATGAACGAAGGCAACTTTGACTATGCGATGTATTTAAAAGGGAAAAATATTTTTGTGGTAGCGGAAACCAAAGAAGCAGTTATCACCAACCTTGGGCGCCAAAACGGTGACCATTCTATTTTAACCCCTGTGTACACCTTCAA
>CALGRC010000191.1 GCA_937959315.1 uncultured Clostridia bacterium
CGCCACCGCCTCCGGCGGGATACTGATGGGTTCCGCCTCTTGCGCACCTGTCGCAGAAAACATACTGGAGCATATCAACAGTCCAGCAAGCAAGTATGCTGTTAATTTCATATGATTCACCTCATATACTATGATTTTTCAACTTCACTGCCGCCTGTTCGCTCACCGCGGCGCCAATGCAAAGGTACCATCCATACTGATATTGTCTTCCAGGCTTTCCCATACATAGGCCTTGGCATAGTCGCCCGCCTGGTAATTGCCCACTGTAAGGCTTGCTGAAATGGTATCATGCTCCCCTGCCACCGTATTACTTTGATAGCTCAGTTGTTTCAATCCGCCGTCCGCAGCGTAGACACCCAAAAGCAAGGTCAGCTCTTTGGGCTGCTGGGTATGGTTGGAAATATCGGCCTGTGCGGTAAGCACACCGCTTTCTGGCATGGTTTCACAAGGCTGCTCCCCATTGCGGAAGGCCACGCTATGAATTTCTACATCCTGTGCTGCCGAAACGGTACTCCCTTGCCCGATTTTATAAAAGGTCCCGCCCGGGCTGGTGACCTTTGCCACGCTTCTAACCATATACACCCCTTTGCCGCTGTCCGGCGCGGTATCTATAAAGGCCGCTTTGGTAACGGGCGTTTGGGTCAGCTTTTCAAACGTGCCTGTCACACTGTCTGAACGGTATACATAATACCCGACAACCTCCCGCCCATCCTGCGCCGGCGCAGGCGTCCACTGTATCAAGTTCCCTTCTTCCATCGGGGATACTTTTAGGTGGTACACCGGCGTAATGGGGTACAGGGAAAGGGTAGGATCGCCAAAAAACATGATATTCTCTGTGCCCATTGTTGGCAGGTTTAAGGATGTGCTGGCCGAATAGTGCATTGCCTCGCCAAAGGTCTGCCCCAACGCCATACCATGAATCTGTTGGGCAGAAAGCATATTGGTAAGCCCATATTCCGGCATTGCCAAGTATGCACGCATAATATTATTGGTCGAATTCC
This sequence comes from uncultured Clostridia bacterium, assembly GCA_937959315.1. Lineage (GTDB taxonomy): Bacteria > Bacillota > Clostridia > UMGS1810 > UMGS1810 > CALGRC01. The sequence goes on from CALGRC010000191.1 coordinate 1,002, forward strand.
ACTCGCCCATATAGCTGCCGTACATGATGGAAAACAGCGACTTAAACTTGTTATACACAAAATCCTCTGTCTCCACCGCTTCCCGCCAGGCATAATCATAAGCGCCGTGTTCCTCATATCCCACACGGCCGTATTCCCCGGGGCCGTCAATATACTGCCAGGTGTACTCGTTTTCCCTCAGTTCCGTCATGTAATCCTTTTCCGTGATTCCCTCCGTACCGCCGCAAAGCACCGACATCATCTCATAACCGGTTGAGGCATAGGCGTTAAACCCGTCCTGCACCAGGGCGCGGTTTGGCAAATCGAGTTCGCCCATCCGGTAGGCATGATCCTTGTCCAAATAGCGCTCCAGCAGCTGCATTTCTGTCAGCGGAGCAAACAGCGGGAGGTCATACAAATCCACCCGGCCATATGTAAGCTCTGCCCCGTTTGCCGACTTATCCTGGTCAAAAATGCCGTCCCCAGGCACATTGCTCCGATTGCTGAATTCCCCCGTACCCGTCCGGGACACCGTTTCATCTGTCCATTCGCCGTCCATATCGGCATAGTAAATATCACCCGGGAACGGCCGGCCGCCATGGCCGTCGTAGTTGGACCATCCGATCAGCGGGATGGGGACATGCCCAAATATAAACAGGGACTTTACCCCTGTTGGATCGCTGTCGTATACCTCTTTGATCACCGCTTTCACATCCGCAGCCGCGTGGGGGTCTTCCGACCGTTCCACACTTTTTCTAATCACCTGCCAGCCGTCTGCTGTCAAATCCGCCGCCAAGCGGTCTAATTTATCAGCCAAAGCTGCTTGGGTGTCATTGTCGGTCAGCAATATCAGCTTCCCGCGGTCTTCTACCGCCGGGATTTCAATTCCGCAGCTGATAACCGCCTCTGTCCGCGTTGCACCCGGGTTGCTGTAATAGGACGCAACGCGGTATTGGTATATCACACCCGCTTCTACCGTGGTATCGGTATAGGTTGTTTGGTCTACCGAAAGCTTCGCCATATTTTCCCATTCATCATCCTTGGGAAGCTTCCTGTCAATGGTAATCACATTGGGCTGCCCCGCCACATCCCCTTGCAGCAGGGATATGGGCGCCCATTGCAGACAGATTTCCGGCGGATTGTTTGACACTTCCGCCGTCAGCAAAAAGTTCACCTCTTTCATGTTCACTGCCGATACGGGCATGAGCGCCAAAAGCAACGCCAATAATACAAAAATAGATGTAATTTTCCTGCTCAACGAAATTCCCCCTTTGTTTGGATACAATCTGAAACGATATCAGTCGTGACATCCCACCCCCAGTTTGTGAAATATTTTTAAAAAAACTAAATATTTTTAAGTTTTTTTGTGAAATTGTTACATATATTGTAGCATCTCCATCCAAAAAAGTCAATAGAGATACTTTGTTAATTTTCATTAGAAAAAGGCTGCTTGTATGGTATTTTTATTTCCATACAAGCAGCCCTTTTGTATTTTTTATGTAATTGCTTTTTTCCATTTTCCCGATTGAAACCGCAGCCACACCAGAAGGGAGCGCAGTAGCTGATCGGCAACCAATGCAACCCATGCGCCGGCCAGCCCCCATTCAAAGCCATGAATGGTCAAAATTGCCAGCAGCGGCCGTACCATGAGCGTTGTAATAAACATGATGGCTGCCGTCGATTTGGTATCCCCTGCCCCGCGCAGGGCGCCGGTTAAAATAAACTGCGACGACTGGAAGGGCTGTATCAGTGCAACAAACATTAAAATTTTTGCCCCCTGCCCTATCACCTGTGCATCATCGCTATAAAGCGCAACGATCGGCCTGCCAAAAAAGAACAGCGCCAGCGCGAGCACAACCGAAACCGCCATGCCAATGCGCCGGGTTGTACTCGAATACGCCTGCGCCATATCCGGCCGGCGCTTTCCAAGGCTCTGTCCCATCAGCGAGGTAGCCGCCACGCCAAATGCCTGCCCGTTCATAAACGACATGGCTTGGATATTCATACAAACCTGATGGGTTGCAAATGCAAGCGTCCCAAGGGACGCTACCGTTTTGGAATAGATGATGACCCCCGCACGCATCACCAGCTGTTCCAGCATCGCCGGCAAGCCGATGCGGAAAATATCCGCCAATGCCGCCCATTCCGGCCGAAAACCATCGGAAAACCGCAAATGCAGATACCGCCGCCCGTTCAAAATCGACCACATCGCAATGATAAACGCCACCGTCTGTCCAATGATCGTCGCCAGCGAAGCGCCTGCAACCTCCAGCCGCGGGAACCCAAGGTTTCCATAAATAAGAAAATAATTGAAAATCACATTGACCATGTTGGCAATCAAATTGTAAATCATGGCGGTACGCGAATCGCCCGCTCCCCGCAGCACTGCTGTAATGGTGCTGGTCAAAGCCAGAAACACCAGCCCGGCCATCTGAATTTGCAGATATATGGTCCCGCCGTTTAGCGCCTGATCGTCTGCCGCCCCCATAAACAGCACCATTTGCTTTGAAAATACAAACCCCAGCACAGATGCCGCTGCCGAAAGTACCAGTGTCAAAAGCAGCGCCTGGCGCATGACCGTATTGGCCTTTTCCGGTTCGCCGGCCCCTTTATAGCGGGCCACCAGTGCAGTTGCTCCCACATTCATTGCCTGAAACATGGTCATCAGCAAAAATTTAGGCTGGGTCGTCAGCCCAACCGCCGTAATTGCCCACGGGCCCAGCCGGCCAACCATCATCAAATCCACCATGGACGCCAGCTGTGTGAGCGTCAGCTCCACAAAAGACGGCCAAGCAATCCGCAGCACATCCCGATAGAGCATTCCGGATGAAACCCCATCTGGCAAAGCCTTCGTAACCCTCCCCGCGCCATGCGTTCCATCGCCCGCCTCTACCCGGTCTAACGCCATCTCCGGTTCCTGATATGTTTGCCTTTTCCCACTCATGGTAAATAGTATATCATACTTTGGTATTTTATGCAAATCATAACCACCGGCTAAGCCGGTGGTTTGCTCGGCCCTATAAGGGCCTATGACTGGCAGGGCTGAAAGCCCACCGAATCATCTGCCAGCCGCAAGCGGTCTCAAGCTGCCGCTAAAGCGGCTGGCTTATCTTTTGCTCCCTTTTACCGGCTCACCCGTAAACGGGTCTACCAACTCCTTGAGACTCATTTGCTCATATGCCAAATCTTGCTGTAATTGATTGCGGATATACTCCGCAATCGCTCTCTTGTTCTTTCCGACTGTATCTACATAATTCCCTCTACACCAGAACTCACGATTCCCATACCTATATTTTAAATTCGCATGCCGGTCAAAAATCATCAAACTACTTTTCCCTTTCAGATATCCCATAAAGCTGGACACGCCAAACTTTACAAAGGGCGAAAACAGACCGTGAAACGGGCTGCTGACAACAAACGGCGGTATGCTCCCGGAGAGGGCAGCATACCGCCTGTTTTGTTGTC
>CALGRC010000192.1 GCA_937959315.1 uncultured Clostridia bacterium
CAACTCCTCGGAGTTTTTTTTTAAGGAAACCTCGCCAACCGAGATATTAACTTTTTTCCTCCTGTGCTTTCTTTTTTTTAGCGCGCCAGATTTCATCGGCAGCACGCAATACACTTTCCTTGAGCTGTGCTTTTTTAACCGGCTTTAGCAGGTAATCAAATACATTGTTTTTGATAGACTGCTGCGCATAGGAAAACTCATCATACCCAGTCAAAATGATGATTTTGACATCCTGGTTTTGCTTCCTTATTTTTTCCGTCAATTCCAATCCATCCATACGCGGCATGCGGATATCAGTGATGACAATATCTGGCTGGTACTGGTCAAAAAGCGAAAGCGCCGTTTCCCCGTTCTGCGCCAGCCCAACTACCTCAATCCCCATGGAATGCCAGTCAAATGCCTCCATCAATCCATCCCTAATGATTTTTTCATCGTCAGCTATCAGCATTTTCAGCATGGGACTCTCCCTCTAGTTCAAATCAAAATCCTGCGGGACGCGCACGGTAAAACATAACCCGCCCAGCCGGCTCTGTGAAACGGTTATCCCCCATTCCGGCCCGCAATACAGATGGATGCGTTCCTGTACGTTATACAGCCCAAACCCGCCGCGGCTGCCGGCGCCATCCTGCCTGCCGGAAATAGCCGCGCGGATATGTTCCAAATCGCCTCCCCTGCCATTGTCCTCCACTCGGAACACCAACGCATTTTCCCTGGCAAAGCCGCTGATTTTGATATACCTATCGTACTCCATATCGCCAAAACCGTGCATAATGGCATTTTCCACCAACGGCTGGAGTAAAATTTTTATGACATACTTGGATAAAATATCCTCCTGTATGTCAAATGTAACCCGAAAACTGTTATTATAGCGGATCTGCTGGATATTGATATAAGCCTTGACATGTGCGATCTCGTCCCGCACCTCTATCCTATCCCGCCCTTTGCTTAAACCGAGCCGCAGCATGTCGGAAAGGGATGTCACCATCTCGGAGACCTTTTCCCGGTTCTCCTCTTTGCTGGAAGTCGCCAGCCAACTGATGGAATCAAGCGTATTATACAAAAAATGCGGGTTGATTTGCTCATATAAGATTTTAATATCCGCCTTCCGCTTGCTGCGTTCCTTTGCCTTGATTTCGGCCATTTGATGGTTGATTTTTTCCAACATTTTATTAAAACCGGCTGCCAGGTAGGCAGTTTCGTCATGATACCGGGAGGCTTCAATGCAAAACTGGAAATCCCCTTTTTCCACCCGCCGCATGGCGGTATAAAGCGTACGGATTGGCCGGGTCAGGATGGTGGACAGCCGGATACCGATGAGCACGGCAAATAAAACAGACAAAATAAATGCCAGGATGATAATAAGCAAGATATTGTTTTGTGCATGCAGCAGTTCAGATACCTGCATATAACTAACTGTTTTCAGCTGTGTGCGCGGTTCTGTCTCCACGCAGAACATATAGTCGTCCAACATGCTGCCTGTATAAAAGATCCCATCGCCGCTGCGCATTTTTAAAATCATACCGTCATTGGCAAGGGCGTCGGAAATCTTCTGCTGCCCGCGCCCGCCGGCTATCACCTGCCCGTCGCTATCGGCCAGCAGCAGCCCGCCGTTTTCCCCTATGCTGATTTCATCCAAAATATCTTCAATGTTTTCCAAATCATAATACACCGCATACTTCCCAATCCGTTTTCCATCGAGTACATCAAAAATGGTCCGGATAAGCACCAAATACCGTTTGTCCTCCTCGCTGGTATACGCAAAATTCAGCTTGTCGTCCTGATAGTCAGAAATACGGAGTGCTGGATTGGAAAAAAACTCTGATTCGCTGAGCAATTCATCAAAGCTTCTGCCGCCAAACGGGGCATCGTCATTATAGATAACCTTAATTTTACTGCCTGACAAAGCATAGGTTACATTGTCCAGCTCGTTGCGCAGATTGATGCCCATCTGCTGGAATTCCACATCAGACGGCGGGTGATCCAGGCTTAAAATGCTGCCGACTACCTTGTTGTTATATAAAATATTGGAAAACTCTACCAACCCTTCCATCTCGTTGTTGACGTTCTGCACACTGAGGCTGGTAATATCCTTCACATTGGCAATCATTAGCTGTTTTACATTCCCGCCGATCACCACAATACTTAAAAACAATACAAAAATCAGGCAAATCAGAATCAAAAGGACATAGGACCATATCAGCTTGTTTTTGAAGTTCAAATTTTTGAAATGTAACATGGAGATGGCAGCTCCTTTTCTTCAAAATCACACCAATATGTCCTATGCCCTTTCTGCATTTTCCGTTTATTCAAGCGTTAAGGGATCAAAATTCTCAATCACATAATCAGCCTTATCAAAATCCCCGTCTTCAATCGCCTTATTGAATGCCTCGTTGGTCCTGTCCGTCAAATCCTGCAATTCGGCGTCAATATCAACCGACTCTTCGGAAATCAGCCGGGTAAACACCACTGTACGGTTATCCCCCTGCAATTTGAGCGACGGCACAACCGACGGCCACATGCCGCAGGTTTCGTCCGGCAGATACCCTTCTACATATTTGTTGGCATACTCGGCCGAAGCTTCTTCATTTTTATATACGCCAATATTCCCTGCCTGTTTATTGATTTCACCGCAAAATTCCGGGGAAGCCAAAAATTCCAGTACGGTCCATGCAGCCTCTTTGTTATCCGTTTTTGCCGACATAGCAAAGCCAGACCCAATCTGCAAGGTGTTTTTCCCTTTCAGTTCGCCGTCTACGGTCGGCCAGTTTGCAAATCCCATTTCAAAGGTTGGCGCCAGGGTATCCCACGTACTGGCCTCCCAAGATGCCGAACCAACCATCCCGATCTTGCCTTCTGCAAATTTGCTCCGAATCTGGTCGGGTTTGAGCAGCAGTTCCCCGTCCAGCATACTGCCGTCCGCTTTTACATTGCGGAACAATTCAACAGCCGGCTTAAACACCGAAAAGTCAAAAACGCCCTTTGCATAATCATACCCCTGCTGCGTACCAAAGGAAGAATACCCCATGCCGTTAAAAATGTCCATATCCAGATAGTTGGCGTCAGACAGCGACATGGCAAAGCCCTTGACATCCTCGCCGCCAGCTTCTGTAATCTGTTTTGCCATCTGCCGGAATTCCTCATAGGTTTTCGGAGGCGTTTCCGGATCCAGCCCAGCCTTTGCAAACAAATCCTTATTGTATATCAGCCGATAGGTGGACATCTGGTCGGGTATCACATATGTTTTACCGCCAATCACATTATTGTTTTTTACCCAAACATTGTCACTGAACATTTCCTTAAATTCCGGTGTCATGTAGCTGTCCAACGGCTCTGCCCAACCCATATCTGCCGCTTTTTTAGTCAGGGACGGGCCGGCGACCGAGAAGATATCAACATCTTCCTCTGAAGACATTGCCATGTTGAGCACATCGCTGTACTTGTCGCCAATGACGTTCAAAACAATTTCAATATCACTGTGTTGTGCATTGAAGTTTTCCACCAGTTGTTCCTGCAAGTCTTTCAGATTGGTATTGTGATTCCATACATTGACAGTCACCTTGCCATCATTGCCTGCTGTGCCCGTATTATTTGAACACCCAAAAAGGCCCAGGCATAATCCCGCCACCAAACACAGGCTTACTGCTTTTTTCAACATTTCCCTCGCTCCTTTTTTATATAAAATAGATGAAATGTCATCCCTTCACTGACCCCCTCATAATTTCGCTGACAAAAAACTTGTTAGCAAAAACGTAAACCAGCAATATTGGCACCATTGCCATACACGACCCTGCAATCAGCAAATCCCACTGGCCGGCCGCCTTACCCTCTGCCGTATAAGACAGCGCCGTGACACCGACTGCCAACGGGCGCAGCTCTGGTGTGGCAGTTGTCAATGCCAGCGGCAGCATATAGTTGTTCCAGTTGCTTTGGAACGTCACCATCCCCACCACGCTGACAACCGGGATGATAACCGGGAAGAGGATGGAACGGTAAAGCCGGAACGGGCTGCATCCGTCTATCAGGGCCGATTCATCCAAATCTTTTGGAATGCTTTTCAGGTAATTGGTCACCATCAGCACCGCAAACGATTGCCCCATACCAATGGATGCAATGATCAGGCCAAATAACGTTTTGTTCAAATGCATTTTCACCAGCAGCATAAAGATAGGATAGATGGTCACTGCCCCTGCAATAAACATAGAACCATAGTAACAGGCAGATACCAGCTTTTTCCCGACAAACTCCTGGCGCGTAATGCAAAATGCCAGCATGGAAGAAATAAAAATGGTTGCAATGGTCACGCTGACCGAATACACAATACTATTCCAGGTATACGTGGAAAAATCCGCCGCGTTCCAGGCGCGGATGTAATTATCCAGCGTAAAATGGCTCGGCCAGATACTTACGCCGCCCATCATAATTTCCTTTGCATCCTTAAAAGAAGAAAGGAAAATATAAATCAACGGAAATAACGTCAATAAAATAACTGCCACCAAAAATACAGCCCGAATGACGGCAACCAGTGTTTTCGTTTTCACAATTAATCCTCCTTTAGATTCCTGGAAAGATAGAAATAAATGAGCGTCACAACCAAGATGATGATACTTGCTACCACGCTGGCAGCCGCCGCATATCCCTGCTGTGCCAAATACCCTTCCGTCTCAAAGAAATAATTGTAAATATAGGTAACAATCGTCGTAGTCCCATGGTCAGTCTTTCCGCCCGTCAAAACAGATACCAGGTCAAACGTTTTCAGCCCGTTGACCAAACTGAGCATCAAAATCAACTTGAGCATGCTCCCAAGCTGCGGAATGGTAATATACCAAAACTTTTGCAGCGCATTGGCGCCGCTGACCGACGCTGCCTCATAGAGCTCGTTTGGAATCTTTTGCAGACCGGACAAAAACAGCGTCATATTATAACCCGCCGACTGCCACACCCCTACAATAATGAGCGTCCATTTTGCTATGGTCGGATTATCCAGTATGTAAAATGGTTCATCTATCAGCCCAAAGGCGAGCAGTAGCTCATTGATAATGCCGTCGTTGGGCTCGAGCATAATGCTGAAAATGATACCGACAATTGCAGAACTAATGAGGCAGGGCGTATAAAGGATGACCTTTGCCGCCGTATTGCCTTTAAACTTGGTATTGAGCAAAACCGCCAAAACCAGCGATAGCGGCATTCCGACCACCATACCGCCAATGGTCAGATAAAAGGTATTATATACCGCTTTCCACCAGGTTTTATCCTGAAGCAGTATTTTAAAATTCTCAAGCCCGATAAAGGTAGACTCGACAGGGCTATAATCATAAAATGCATAGCGCAGTATCCACAGAAGCGGATAGACAACAAACGTGACAAACAGCAAAAACGGAATGTACACCATCGCGTATATTTGCAGTTTGTCTGTCAACGACCGTTCAATCCTATTTTTATGCGCCAGCTTCCTTTTTTCAAAAAAGCCAGCCCTAGGTTTTTCCAATTGCCTGCTTACCATATAACTGCTCCCTCCTAGCGCTAAAAAACAACGGCTTGTTTTGAACAGTTATATCATATGCCATTGCGTCAGGGTTTTCAATGACGCCAAACTACACTTTTGTAGGCCAAACTACATAAATGCAAAAAAGTTAGCAGCAAGCCGTCAAAAAACCTATTGCGCCTTCCGGTGTTTTCTGCTATGATAAAAACATCCGACGGAAAACTGGAATTTTTTGAAAAAGGGGTGTAACTGATGATTCGAGTGACAGTATGGCATGAATACCGGCAGGACCGGGAACCTGGGGAAGCGCGGGACACCTATCCCAACGGTATCCACAGCCAGATTGCTGCATTTTTGGGCACACAAGAAGATATCATAGTACAAACGGCAACATTGGACCAGCCGGAACACGGCCTGACAAAAGAGGTGCTGGACGGCACCGACGTCCTGATTTGGTGGGGGCATATAGCGCACGGCGAAGTGGCGGATGAAATTGTAAACCGCGTACAGGATTATGTATTGCGCGGTATGGGGCTGATTGTCCTGCATTCAGCGCACGAATCAAAAATCTTTAAACGCCTGATGGGCACTAGCTGTTCATTGGGATGGAATGAACCGTCGCGGGAACGGGTGTGGTGCTGCAATCCAGGGCATCCCATTGCCCAGGGCATCCCGCCGTATTTCACACTGGATCCGGAGGAAATGTATTGCGAGTTTTTTGACATCCCTCAACCAGACGCAACCATTTTCCTTGGCTGGTACAGCACCGGCGAAGTATTCCGCAGCGGCGTCACCTATACCCGCGGGCTGGGACGGATTTTTTATTTCCAGCCAGGCCATGAAACCTTCCGTTCCTTTTATAACGAGCATGTACAGCGGATTACCATCAACGCCGTCCGCTGGGCAATGCCAACCGCACGGCGGGAGGCCATCAACTGTCCGCATACCCAGCCGCTGGAACAATAACAACCATCAAAAAAAGGAAGCCAAAAGGCTTCCTTTTTTTGATGGAAAGCGCCGGTTACGGCTGTTCATAGCTGGAAAAAACCAAATTATGCGCATATGCTGTACGAACCAACCGCGGCAGCACCCCCTGCGGGTCATAGGTATATCCGCGGATATGCCCATCCGTTTGGAACTGGATATAGTCGTATTCCAAATAGGGATGGTAAAACAGGCTGGCCAGCGTCCCGGGTGCACGGGTATCAAACTGGGCCAGCATCCCGTCCACAGCGTCTTTACTCGCCACATAGTTAAACGGCGTCGGCAGGTAAGCAACGTCATGCCCCCAGCGGCTGACCAGAACCGCCTGCCCAATGGTTTCCGGCCCGCCGTCAAAGCTCTGCTGGTAAATAACGGAAAACAACGATTCCGCAATTTCCAACTGGCGCGGCGTGGTTGCATAGTGCGGGAATTCAAACACACTATCGTCATAACCCAAAAACCGGGCAATCCGTTTGGCCTCCTCCATGCGGGACCGGATCTGCGCTTCGGAAAAGGGGGTGCCCGGTCCAAATTCCGTCCCGATAGAACTGACGGTATCCCCTTCCTGATGGGTAAGCCCGTGCAGCACAATATGCCCGCCATGCCGCACCATATCATCCAGCGTATAGATAAACTCGGTATTGTAAAAATTAAAATCCTTGGACAGGTCGTTTTCCACACCGCCAGGCGGGTCTTTATACACTGGTATCCACGCAATATAAAACTGCTGCCCATTCCGGAAAAGATAGTCGGCCATCGCGCGCAGCCGTTCCAAATTGATACTGTTAAAATTACCATTGCCTGGATTGGCCGAAATATCTTCCAGCCGCAAGTACGCTGCTTCTGGTTCAGGCAAGGTTGGTACTACCGGGTCCTGCTGCTCTTTTTTATCATATAAATCCACTGTCTGGGCCGCCGTATCAAATACCGGCCACAATCCAAATAGCGATGTCAAATCAATCAGCGAAGCATATGGTTCTGCGTCCTCATAAACCAGCGGATGGGGAAAAACCTCTGTCCCTTCGTCAGTAAGCTGATACGCAGCCCCCTGCCAATGAACAATCCACCCATTTTCTGCCTGGTAACAACCGCCGCCCAACGCCTGGACAAAGGGGCAAAGCGGCAGATAAAGCCGCCCGTTGACATACAGCAGCTCCTGCCCCAGCGAAAGCTCCTGCCCGTACAGCAGCACCCGGCCTTCTGCCTGCGACAGCACCAAGTCCTCCGGCATACTGTAACTATCCAGCGGATAC
>CALGRC010000193.1 GCA_937959315.1 uncultured Clostridia bacterium
ATGCCTGGGACATAACCAGCATAATAAATACCATGGAAATCATCATCAATGACATTAGGATTTGTGTCACATAGCTGATAAAACTAATCAGTTCACCAGTGAGCATGGTGCCTTCAATAATCATGCCGCCGCCGTACCATAAAATAGCAACAATGCAAATATACATGGTGAGCTGCATCATCGGCATGCCGAAAATCATAACCTTTTCCGCGCGGATGGAGGCATGCATTAAGTCGTCGTTGGCACGTTTGAATTTGAGCTTTTCATGTGTTGCGCGCACAAACGCTTTAACTACGCGGATGGAAATGAGGTTTTCTTGTACCGAACCATTCATGGCATCATATTTTTTGAGCATGGCTTGAAAACGCGGAAAAGCAACTACGCTCATAATGGCAATGCCGGCTGCCAAAATGGGGATGGCAACCAGAAATACCGTGACTAATGACCGGTTGATGGCAAATGCCATGGCCGTGGCGCAAATGAGCATGACAGGAGCGCGTACCAACATGCGGATAATCATCATAAACGCCATCTGTGCAGAGTTGACATCAGTGGTCATACGGGTGACCAGCGATGCGGTCGAAAATTTGTCGATGTTGGAGAAAGAAAAATCCTGGATTTTTTCAAATAATCCACGGCGCAGTTCTGAACCAAAGCCCATACTTGCTTTTGCACTAAACCGGGACGCCAGGGCGCCGAACAGCAGCGCCAGCATTGCCATGCCAATCATCAAAAGGCCCATTTTTAAAATGTAGCTGATATCGCCGGTTTGCTGCCCCAGCGGGATTCCAACGTCTACAATTTTAGACATGAGCAGCGGGATAAAAATATCCAGCAGGACTTCGCCAATGACCATAATGGGGCATAGAATGGCATATATCCCATATTTTTTCATATAGGGTGAAAGGGTTTTTATCATATGGTATCCTCCTTTACGGAAATATTGTGATTATGCAGCTTCTTTTCCTGCTCAATTAACGAAAAAAAGGAGTGGTTTTTCAGCTCGCCAGCGGCAAGGTTTTCCATCAGTCGGTCAAGGAATTCCCCAAGCTTTTCACACTCTTCTTCGGTAAAGCCTTGGAACATCATGCGGTCAACTTGATCAAATTTTTCGCGGCACAGCAATGCGGTTTGCCTGCCTTTTTCGGTCACAGATAGCCGGTTGCAGCGCTGGTCGGTTGGATCCATTACTTTTTCTAAAAGTCCCGATCGCTGCATCCGTTTGACGCTGGTTGCAATAGACGGCGGTGAAACGTGCATCATTTGTGCAACTTGGACCTGTGTACAGCCATGATGCTGCAATACAAATTCTAAAATAGGCAATTGCCCCATATACAGGCCGCACTTAGAAATTTCGCGGTGCAGATGAACGCGGTGCAGCAAGTTTAAGTGGTTGAGTTTTCCAACAATCGGCCGAAAATCTCCTTTCATGGCATCCCCCTTTGATAAACGGTTTATAATTTTCTGATTAATAATTAATCAATTAACTATAGTATACCAGATGGGAAGTTGTTTCGTCAAGTTTATTTGTGCAAAAAATGATATGATAATGATAAAAAAAGCAGCCACATGTGTGGCTGCTTTTTTATTTCTTTGATGGCCGCTGTTCTTACGGTTGTTTGCCGATATAGGCTAAAATTCCGCCGTCCACATACAGGATATGGCCATTGACGAAATTGGATGCCTCGGATGCTAAAAATACTGCCGGGCCCATCAGATCTTCGGTTGTCCCCCAACGTGCTGCCGGTGTTTTGGAAATGATGAAGCTGTTGAAGGGATGGCCTTCCACACGGAGCGGCGCAGTCTGCGGGGTTTCAATATACCCGGGGCCAATGCCGTTGCACTGGATGTTGTATTCGCCATATTCGGAGGCAATATTGCGGGTCAGCATTTTGAGGCCGCCCTTTGCCGCAGCATAGGCCGATACCGTTTCGCGGCCCAGTTCGCTCATCATAGAGCAGATGTTGATGATTTTACCGCCGCCCTTTTTTATCATAGACGGGATGACTGCTTTGGACACGATAAAAGGAGCGTTTAAATCGACGTCAATTACCTGGCGGAATTCGTCTGCCGTCATATCGCACATGGGGATGCGCTTGATAATACCGGCATTGTTGACCAAAATATCGATGACACCCACTTCTTTTTCAATGGTTGCTACCAGTTGTTTCACTTTTTCTTCGTCGGTGACATCGCACACATAGCCGTGTGCTTGAATGCCCGCTTCCTCATAAGCCTTGCGGCCTTTGTCTACCAATTCCTGCTTGATATCGTTAAATACGATGGTTGCGCCCGCCTTGGCAAACGCAGAGGCAATGGCAAACCCAATGCCATAGGATGCGCCGGTAACCAGTGCAATTTTCCCATTGAGGGAAAATTTGTCCATAAAGCTCATAGTCTTCCTTCATCCTCCTTTTATGTAAATAAACTATTTTCATTATAGCATAAGAAAAAATGAAAGTCAAATGATGGAATTGGAAGCGCCGTCCGCGGCTTACCTGCCGCGGGCGGCGCTGTATTTGCTTACAATATAATCATGCGCTTGGGTTTCTAAGGTATCGTCCAGCGGCTGCAAGGAGATAGCGCCATACTTCTTTTCCAGGGCATTTTGCAGGATTTTATCGGCAAGTACAGGATTTTTGGGCAGCAGCGGCCCATGCAGATAGGTGCCGATTACGTTTTTATAGATAACGCCTTCTTTTCCGTCCCGTCCGTTATTGCCATGGCCGTACCGGATAGTTCCTAGCGGCGTATGGCTGCCAATTTCGGTGCGGCCGCCGTGGTTTTCAAATCCTACAATGGTT
>CALGRC010000194.1 GCA_937959315.1 uncultured Clostridia bacterium
AGTGTCGCAACTTCATTCTACCAGAGATCTGCAAACCATGTCTATTTTTCTTTTTGCGAAACTTATTCTACCTTATCTATAAAGCCACGGGACATTATTCTTCCGAACAGAATTTTTTAAACAGTTTTCCAATGGCCTTTTTTTCTATACGCGATACATAGGAGCGGCTGATGCCCAGCTGATCCGCAATTTCTTTCTGAGTCAGCACCGAACCGTTGCTCAAGCCATACCGGAGCTCTAGTACCAGGCGTTCCCGTGCAAGCAGTACTTCTTTCATATTTTGATACAGTGTCTGGATTTGCAATTTCAAATCCACTTCATCAAAAACACTTTCTTCTTCGTTGCTCAGTTTGTCAATGAGGGTGATTTCATTGCCCTCTTTGTCCTTCCCGATGGGTTCTTGCAGCAATACCTCGTTTTGCTGTTTTTTGCCGGCGCGCAGGCTCATAAGGATTTCATTTGCTACCCCCTCGCATCGGCTCTTCGTCGCCGCCTGCGCCGCTGTGCTCCGTCCCCGCTGAAATGCGCGCGGACATCCGCCCGCTCTGCGGCGTCTCCTCTTCCCAGAAAGCGCTCCGCGCTTCCCGGGAGCCCTGTATTTCGTTGGAGAGTTCAATTTCATCTTCATTCGCTCCGAACAAATACACATGGACGTTCTCGCCGTCCCAAACAATTTTCTTGACAAAATTGCGGATTGCCATGCGCTTTTGTTCTATCGTCATAGTGTCGAATGTAGAAGCAAACGAGGACAGCAATTCCCGCAGAATATCAAATTCTTCGTGGGACAGCACATTTTCTTTTGTGAGGCTATCCAGTTCTTCCATACTCTTTTTGATGGATTCGTTCTTTTCGTGTAATTCGTTTATCTGGTCGGTGATATATCCGTTTGCGGCAGTCCCTTCCGTTTCTGCCAACTTGGAAACCAACGCTTTAATTTCCTTTTCATTGTCTGCCAATGAATTTTTGAAATGTTCCATCCGTTTATCATACTCGCTGGTATTGGCTTTGATGGCTTTCTTACTTTCTTCCAACTGTTTCACAAATTCGGAACTGTTTTCGGATAGTTTTTTGACTTCCTCGCATATCGCCCTGTCGAGCACATTGCCATTGGGATTTTTCATATTGCATTCCTGCATGCGGCTTTTCTCTTTCATCTCACATAGATACGAATAGCGCTTTTCGCCCTCTGCATAGTCGGTATTATACACCTTCGGACGCATATAACTCCCGCAATGCCCGCAATAGAGCAAGCCCGACAACAGAGCCATTGTGCTTTTCGGCTTTCGATATGCTTTTGAGGCGTTTTGTTCCAAATAATTCTGCACCGTTACCCACTCCTTTCCCGAAATCACGCCTTCGTGCTTTCCAACTGCAATAATCCATTCGTCCATGTTGCGGAACTGATTTGACTTTCCCGCTTGCTGAATGGTTTTGTTATAAGCCATGATTCCATGTTTTCCGTCAAATTCCGTTTTCTCTGCGTATAGCTCCACGCCTAATTTTTCATAATAATTCCATGCGTCCATATCCGCTATCATGTAGACGGGGTTTTGTAAAATCGCTTTAATGGAAAACCGGGTGAAATCCTTTCCCATTTTCGTTTTCATATGATTTTGTATCAAATAGGTTTCTACCTTTGTCAGACTGTTCATTTCCAGGAATCGGCTGTAAATCGTCTTGACAAGCTCCATTTCGTCCTGCACAATGTCTAATTTATAGGCGCTTCGCTTCTTGCCGTCAACCGTTACTTTTTGCACCTGGGTGGATTGATAGCCCGTCGGCGTGTTTCCTCCGAGCCAGCGACCTGTCTTTGCCAACTCGTGCATATTGTCCCGGATACGTTCCGCTATGGTTTCCCGTTCCAACTGGGAAAATACCGAAGCGATATACATCATGGCACGGCCGAGAGAAGAATCTGTATCAAATTTTTCTTTGATGGATTCAAACGAAATTTTGAGGGCTTTAAACTCGTCAATCAATTTCGCAAAATCGCCAATGTTACGGCTAATACGGTCTAACCGATAGCAGATGATAACGCTGAACTTCTTTTTTCTTGCGTCCTCCATCATCTTTTTAAACTGCGGGCGTTCTGTATTTCCGCCGGAAAATCCTTCATCCTCATAGATAAATATATTTTCCTCCGGTGTGTCGGGATAGTTTACGTCAATGTATTTTTTACATAATTCAATCTGATTTTCGATACTCTCGCCTTTTCCAGTAAAACGGGACTTACGGGAGTATATGGCGATACATGGATTTTGTTTGTCATTCATTTGATATCCCCTCACCTTATGTTATGTTTTAATTTCTAACCACACATAATGGCTCTATTTATATTATAGCAAATAATTCCAGAAAAAGCAAAAACTTTTTTACGAATTCGCATAAAAAAGACCGTTTATGAGGTTGAATTCACTCATAAACGGCCTCAAATAGAGGGGATAACGATTTTTTAAAGCATTTCTTTGATAGATATGACTTTTCTGCGGCAAGCTTCTACATCATAATAAATAACATCGTTCAAATTTGAATCGACTTTGAGGTAGGTTTTTATTTTAGCGAAACAGGCCAGCACATTATCTAATTCTTTACTGACAACGCCTTTTGCTTGTTCAACAGGCGCTTCTTCCATAACGGGTATCATTTTAACATCTCCTTCCGTTCATAACTTCATTTATTCAGGCAGAAATCATTTACATTTTCATAATAACAATAAATAAGTGCCCTGCAACTCGGCAAGGCACCTATCATCATGTTATTTACGTTTATTTTGTCCTGTGGACGTTGATTTTCTATTCATCGGGCAGGTGGTGAGGCAATTACTGCAATTATGCGAAAAAGACTAATTTAGCCTTTCTTCTACTTCCACATCATTTGTCTATCTTTGCGCCGCACTCATTGCAGAATTTTTGCCCTTCCGCAAGCGCTGCCCCACAGCTATAACATACGTTTGCTGTTGACATAGGCGTACCGCACTCCGGGCAGAATTTTACGCCATATTCCACCGAAGCATGACAGCTTGGACACTCCAAACCCAGCTTGCAGCCACATTCTTTACAGAATTTTGTATTTTTTGAATTGATGGTCTGGCACTTCGGACATTCCACTTCATCATCCGCTATGGCTTTTACCATGCCCATACCCAATACAGCCGTTCTTCCGCCGCTCATAATAAAGTTCTCAATGAAGTTGAAAATTTCATTCGGCAGGTTCTTTTGCCGAAACGCTCCAATTGCCGCTGTTACCGCAAGCGGTGCAAAAATAAACGCACCGGCAACGCCGGCACCGATTTTATCCGACCACTTTCCCGCACCGATATTGACCGTTATCAAATCGCCCGATACCAAAATTTGAATTTTAATTGCCGAGGTTGTGCCGGCAATGCTTTTCCAGCCGTCTGCTTCTTCTTTTGCTTGAATCAGATACCCCTCTGTTGCCTTGCCGCTTTCTACAACCATATTTTTTCTATCGCGTAAAAACGACACCACGCCATCGCTTACCATATCTGCCGTAACGCCGTCTAATAACCGAAAAACTTTAGAATCTGCCATGTTAAAATCCTCCTTATCAAATTACTGTATCATTTCATTTGCCGTTTTTATTGCATTTAAAAAATCAATCAGGGTTTCCAATGGCACAAACGTGAAAAACGCGCCAACGAGAAACATCAAACACCATATAATTAAATTGCTTTTGCTTGTATTGCACAGCCTCGCACGCTTATACAAATACGCCGGAATAATGCAGGCATACCCAAGCTGGAACGTGTCATAGCCCTGTCTTCTCAAATTTGACTCGTCCCAATAACAAAATCCCATTGCAATCAAGAGGAACAACCAAAATCCGAACTCGAAAAACAGCCCTATTACTGGGGCAAACGCGACCAGCCAGATTAAAATATTGTTTACCTGCGGCGGCATTGGCGCCGGTACTGTGTATGACGGCGGCGGTTCAGCGTGCGGCGGCGCACTGTCCTGTGCCGGAACTTCCTCTGCTTTCATTTCAGTCTCTTGCTCTTTGTCCGCTTCCTCTGTTGGTTCCGGTATTGGTTCTGGGCCGGTTTTTTCAAACGGGTGATTTTCAAAATATGTAATAGTTGCAGTATTGATATTTTGTTCCCATGCCGTCTTTTGCCCTTTTTTAACTGCAAATTGAAAACGGTTGCCGTCGATGGTTCTGATTTCAACAACATTTGGCGTTTCACAAAACACGCAAAAAGTATCGTCTGATTTGGCAATTCTGCCTAGCGGGATTTCTAAATATGAGGAATTGCGTTTGATTTTGTGGGGCACAAGCAATAATCTTGAATCAGTCAAAATCAAATTCCCACTCTGCGCGGCAACGCCATCTATTTCAATCTGACTTGCAATGCCATCCTTTATTACCGTTTCGCCGTAGCGTAAAATACTATGTTTCAAATTCTGTCACCTCTTTCCTTGCTTAATAAAACGCATACTGGTTTTTTAACACATAATGTCTGATATAAAAATCGTATCCGCATAGAGCCACACCAACGACACCGCCGAAAACCAAGTTGATTCCCAGAAAAATAAGAATATCAGTTAACCCTTTTCTATATTTTTCAACGATTTTCGGATTGTGCGGCTGTATGTTCTTAATAGAAACAAGGCCAATGATAGCGTTTCCTACGTTCCAGACCCCAGCAAGCCATATGGACGGCTGTAAAAACCCCAGCAAACATTGTGCGATTCCAATCATCAACCATAGGATATTGCTGATTGTTTCATATCTGCGTACTTTTTGTATCACCTCAATTGGTGTTTTGTTGGGAATACAAGTGCTATATGCGGCTTGATTGCATGGGCGGGAGTAGTTATAAGAGGATTGATGTCTGTTTCTCGTTTGACATGACGGGCAAAAATCTCCATTCATCTGTGCTCCGCATTTTGGACAATACAACAACTCGACACCCCCTCTTACTATAGGAAATCCTGATAATGCCCCTATATTTCGCCGATTCCTCTGCCAATTTGATGCAATCTGACAAAATTATAACATGTAAAATATAGAATGTCAATATACATAACTTTTAATGATATGTATATTGACAAAAATTTTCGTTATAATTCTCTTAGAAGGAGCAATATTTATGATACATGAGAGAATTAAAATGTTAAGAGAACAATACAATTATAGTCAGGCAGATTTGGCAAAAAAGTTAAACTTAGCCCGGACGAGTGTTTTGGCATGGGAGAATCAAACTTCCGTCCCTTCTATGAAGCATATTATCGCCATGGCAAAACTGTTTCGCGTTACAACGGATTATTTGCTGGAGGTTGACAACAAACGAGTATTGTCGTTAGAGGGACTGACGGAGGAAGAAGTTACCATTATTTGCGGTTTGTTAAATTATTTTGATAAGGGAAATACCAGACCGAAATAAACCTTGATTTGTCCTCTAAACCGTCTATCACTTATATGCGGCAACCTGCCCGATGAATAAAATAAAAAAGTCCTATAAGTCATTTATACGCTTATAAGACTGTGTAGACACAAAATGCACCCTACTGTATTGTAGAGTGCATTTTAATTATTTATAATCTTTTGGAAAACCGGCCATTTCTCTTATCTTTTCAGCAATTTCTTCGTTATATTCAGGGTATAATGTACAACTATATACGTTATATCTCAAATATCTACGTTCCATATCTATTGCCGGCAAATTATCTTTGGGTGTTTTTATCCAATTCACACTGAAGCATTGGTCATTTAACCCTTCTATATTTAATAACTTTTTATCGGTTATGATCCCAATGGCTTTAATTCTTAACTCACGTTTTTTCATAACGTAAGATTTTATGTATATAATATCTCCCTTTTCCATTTCCTGTACCATATTATATAATGCAGGCGCATTTTCTTTCGTCCAACCAATAGAAGCGACTTGATTTTTAATAAAATCTTCTATCTTATTTTTGGGTTCGGAATCATTCCAATAACTGCCCATTCCCCAAACTCTCATAGTAAATCCTCCAAATACTTCTTTGTCTGCTGCATAAAATAGTCAGCATTTTTAATCTGCTCTTCGACTTCATTTTTACTCACTACATAATAATCATCGTAGTCGCTCTCTGTCCGTATCTGAAAAACGTCTGTGATAATATCAGACAGGGCAACATCTAATTTCCCTGTTTTAATATACTCTTTTCTAAAATGTGCAATCAGACCGGAGTGTTTTTTGAAATCTAGCCCCTCCAAAGCGAGTATGCTTCTCATGCAATGGAACACACAGTAGTAGGACCGGTTGGCAGCGCCTTTGTAGTCATTGCTATCCAACAATATCTTGGCAGACTTCAGGCATTGTTCCGCCTGTTCCAAACGGTATTGGGATAAGTCCTTTTTAGTTTCCATAGATGGACACCCCCTCGTTTGCCACATTGCGATAGAATGGCAATATCTCTCGATGGCTGTCAAAAAACTTCTTATCTTTCAGGGCAATCGTAATCATAATATCATGGGTCAGTCCAATCTTACTTGCGACACGGTTAACCTGCTTCCGATAGTTCCCCATTTCGTTCTCTGGCACATCTGCCAGTACCATCATATCAATATCTGATTCATTGTCATAGTCTCCACGGGCGTAGGAGCCATACAATATAATTTGGTGCAGCTTGTCTCCCAACACATTTTGCATATCTTGTTTTACTTCATTCGTAATCTGATTCAATTGTAACAGTGTACACATATTGGCTCCTCCTTTCAATGCCTTACATTCCTTATATATTTATTATAACATTCTCTGTCAATTTTTTCAATCCCATTCTTATTTATATTTAGTTTTACGCTTTAACACAAAAAATGCCATATTTTTCGCTGATTTTGCAACGCTATCACGTTATATCCCCCTGAACCTAAAAAATTTCAGAGAGGGGATATGACATGAATATGCATGATGAGAGGACTTTTGTTGAGAGAGGAGAGTTGGTAGAGCTTCACAGTCAGACGCCTGCAACAGTTTATATGAATGGAAACATTGTCGAGATTGTTACCAAACGGTCTGATTCTAATAAACTCATCTATTGCCGCAGACAGGCTGGAAACCGTTATTACAATTCAAAAACTGGGACGTATGCTTCTTATAACAAGTATGACAAACGAATGGATTCTACTGATGGTATTCGTAAATCTTTGACAACACTTAGACGTATTATCAATCTTAACTTTAACGGTGATGATTCCGAGTTGTTCCTAACCCTTACCTATGCAACGTGGATGAACGATACCACTCGACTTTATGAGGATTTTAACCGTTTCAAAACTGCTTTGCGTTATTATTATTCTTTTGAATATGTCTGTATTGCTGAACCGCAGGAATCCGGCTCATGGCATCTACACATTCTCTTAAAACAACCAGAGGGGGATGAACTATACATCCCAAAATCATTATTAGACAGATTATGGCCGCATGGATTTGCTTTTGTCAAACGGCTTCCCTTTGTAGATAACTTTGGCGCTTACTTCTATGCCCGGCTTGCTGACGCAGACACCTTAAACCCAGTTGATGATGGCCCGGTAACAAAACGCGAGGTCAAGGGGAGTCGGTTGCGCTTTTATCCTGCCCATTTCAGAATTTATCGTTGTTCCAGAGGAATCAAGAGACCGAAACCCATCAAAATGAGATATTGTGAGGCTCGGAAACTGGTACGGGACTATGAGGAGGTTGTCGGATATTCCAAGAAAATCATCCATCAGGACAGTTCTGGTGAACAAACCGTCCTAAATGTCATCAATTATGAACAGTACAAAAAGCCACGTTGTTAGCCATATCGTACAGGCAGTCGGGCATATATTGAATTGATGGCATGATGGGAGGTTTTCTTATGAATGTGATTGTGCATTATCCTAATGATATGGCTGATATAGAGGAACTAAAAAACCGGGTCGCTTCCGTACATATTGAGGCAGTCGGCAGTTACCTCAATCGTCAGAATTACCCGGTGGAACAGAAAATGGAACTGATAGAATCCTTGAAAAACTCTATAGACAAACAAAGCGGCCAGATTACCTGACCGCTTTTGTTGTATTCGAACGGTATTTATTGCGTTTCAATATAGCATTCTTCTGTGCGACATTTTATGTTTTCCGTATATCGCAATTTTCACTCGTGAAAATCAAAATCAAATCATAAAAACGCTTGCATTTTGTTTTGTTCTGTGCTATAATAAATATGTAATCTGAAAGGATGGATGTCATATGGGAAATTACTCATTTGATTTTAATTTTATAAAATCTGGCGCACCAATCGTGACGTTAAGTTCACTGGGTATTTCATTTAATCATCTCTCGCGCTCATTACTTGGGTTTCCTCAGAAAATCAATGTAGGGTATGATGAAAAGGCACACGCGATTGGCATAAGAGCACATGAAGAAGGTTCAGATGTAACAAATTATGAATTTGAGAGTCGTGTGAAGAATGACTGGATTCGTATTGGTTGTAAAGATTTTATCAAGTATTTATCAGCAACAACAAATATCGATTTTATAACTAAGGCAAAACAGTTTATAGCGACATATGATGAAGACACAAAAACATTAATTGTGATTGTAGATGAAGAACATATGAAGAAATAAATCATGATAAAATAAAATAATTCAAAAGAAAAAGTTCTACTGAGATTAGGGCCTCAGCAGAACTTTCAGAAACGATTGATCTCAATGGATAAATACGTTTCAAATAACAACAAGTTTATTATATCCAATTTGAGAGCAGTTGTCAATCGTTTTTGGCGAAACTATGCTAAAACAAGGAGTGAATATTTTTCAGTACCGCTTCTTTTGATTTGTTTTTATAATAGATATTATTTAAAAACAAACAGTGCAAAAAGCACAGAAAGAGGTATAAATGAAACACTATTATGTTAATAAAGAAACTACGGGTAATCCAAATTATAATCACGAAGTACATACTGAAGGGTGTGTATGGATGCCTTCAGCGGTAAATCGTATATATTTAGGTTATTTTAGTTCATGCTCGGCTGCAGTAAAAAAAGCAAAAGAATATTATAGTAACGTTGACGGTTGTGCAACTTGTTGCCCGCTTTGTCATAGAGGTTAAAGGAGGTACTAAAATTGGGAAAAAATCAACATGTTACGCCACATCCGGATGGTGGTTGGCAGGTTAAAGGTGCAGGAAATACAAGAGCTACTGTCAGAACCTAAACACAGGCTGACGCAATAAATATAGCACGGGAAATTGCTCGTAATCAGGAATCTGAATTAGTAATTCATTGTCCAAATGGACAAATAAGGGATAAGGATTCTTATGGAAACGACCCATTCCCGCCAAAAGGATAATAATATTTATAACAATGATAAAGTGATTATAGTGAAATTATCTTTTCCCACGTCCCCTTAAACATCCGCACTTTCCCCTGTTCCCACCGTTTCACCATAGCGGTTTGAACGCCCATCTTTTGGGCAAACTCGGCTTGGGTGAGCTGTAGGGACTTACGGATTTTCTTCACTTGCTGTCCTTGTCCGTTGTATAGAAACAAATTATAATCGTCAAGCAATTCGGTTACTGGAACGCCGAACAGCTTGGCGATTTTTTGCATATTTGGGGTCGGGTAATAATCCCGTTCGTATTCTTCATAACTGGAATAGGTCGCTCTATCCATCCCCACATACTCCGCAACGTCTGACTGGAACAAATTATTTTGATAGCGAAAGTAGCGGAGCTTGTCCGAAACATGGGTACAACTTTCAGGATTGGGGTGTAATAAATTGAACCGTTGGGCTTCTGTAACAGTGTGGGGTGTAACGAATCGGAAGGAATGAATATACAACGGCAGAATTTTAGTTACCTTTGCCGTTCGCTTCAACATCAGATACAAATTCTTTGATTTATATAGCAACCGCCATTTTTCTGAAAAGGGAGCAAATCTTTCCTCTTTAGCTTCCAAAAGAGCCAACTTGATAGGGTTGGTTTTTCAATACATTTTGCCGCATACGTAGCAAGTCTGGTTCCGCGTTGTGGATTAAATGTCGTAATCCCTTTGATTAGCCCAATGGTGCCAATGGAAATGAGGTCGTCGGTGTCGGCGCTTTGATTATTGTATTTTTTAACAATATGGGCAACCAGCCGCAGATTCCGTTCAATTAAAATGTTTTTTGCTTCAATACTGCCAGCCCTGTATTGCTCTAAATAGTACTTTTCTTCTTCCGCTGATAAAGGCTTTTGAAAAGAGTTGGATCCGGATACATAGGAAACCAGAAACAGCATATTGGGCAACAGGGCCAGAAGCGATTGCATTAACAGGGTAAACACCACACCACACCTCCAAAAAAAGCTGCTGATGTAAGTATATGCCGTGTATGGTACAGTTGTGCCTGTCTGCAATAAAAGAAAACTCCCCGCGTTTTACACGGGAAGTTTTTGTCAGCTGCTGAAATCTTCGATGAGCGAAGCTAAATCCTCTTCGCTGTACAATCGCATGCCTTTTTCGAAGTTTTTTCGGTCCTCTGCCCGCAGCATGGCAGGGTCAATGTCCTCTAAAATGGTACGGAGCTGCTGGGAACCGTTGGTATACATTTCATAAATGGCAATTCTGCCGTTTTGAATGACCGCCAGGTAGTATGCAATGCTGGAGGCAGACACTGCCTGCGGGGTATCTGCCGTTTCGTTTTGGGGAACTGCCGCTTTTGGCTGCGGTTGTGCGGAGGGGGCCTGTATTTGCGGCGGCTCTGCCTTTGGCTGCCGGTTTTGTGACAGATATACGGCAAATGCTGTGAGCCAGATAATGAGAAAGCCTGTGATAATGCTGATGGAAACCCGGTAGAAAATCTGTTTGTTCATGTCAACCACCTGTGTTTTCTTTTTTTCTAGTATGCACCTCTATTGGGAAGTTATACATATTTGACAGGTAATAAAAATTTAATACCCATTTTTGAAAAAGTATGGTATAATAAAATGGACCTGTGTAAAACGGAGGTGCAAACATGAGAAAACAGCAGAAACCGAAAAAACGGTCAAGAGTAAAATTGTTTTTTAAAGTGTTTTTTCTGACGTGTTTTGCGGCGTGTATCGTCATGGCGGTTTGGATTGTCCGGGGCATCGATTTTTCCTTTGGGGATTCCATCAGCTCCCTCAACCTCAATTTGAGTTCTGTGGTGTATTATACAGATGCGGAAACGGGGGAAGTGAAGGAATTTGAGCAGCTTCATTCCAGTGAAAACCGTATTTGGGCCGACATTGATACCATCCCGGAAAATATGCAGAACGCGTTTATTGCCATTGAGGACCAGCGGTTTAAATCCCATCATGGCGTGGACATCAAACGGACGTTTGGGGCGGTTATTAATGAAATTTTCCACCGGACATCTACGTATGGCGGGAGCACCATTACACAGCAGCTGGTAAAAAACCTGACAGGCGATGACGAGGTAAGTTATGTACGGAAAGCACGTGAAATTATCCGGGCGCTCATTTTGGAAACCAAACTTTCCAAAGAACAAATTTTAGAACTTTATTTGAATTCCATTTATTTAGGGCAGGGCTGCAATGGGGTAGAGTCGGCGGCCAATATGTATTTTGATAAATCGGTAGCGGACTTATCGCTGGCCGAATGTGCATCTATTGCTGGGATTACGCAGTATCCATCGCTGTATGACCCGTTTGTGAACCCGGATAAAAACATTGAAAAACAGCATGTCGTTTTAGGGGAGATGCTGGAACAGGGGTACATATCCCAAGCAGAGTATGAGGAAGCGATGGCGGAAGAATTGGAATTTAAGAGCGGCCAGCAAAAGGAACGGACAAGCAGCCAGTCGTATTTTACCGACCATCTGATAGAGGAAATTGCCGACGATTTGGCAGCAGAGCAGGGGATATCACGCAGTATTGCTGTGCAGATGGTATACAACAGCGGGTACCAGATTTATGCGACGGTGGATCCGGCTGTGCAGCAGGCGATGAGCGATGTTTATGAAAATGAGAAAAATTTTCCCACTGTACGCGGGGAGGTACAGCCGGAATCGGCGATGATAGTCAGCGATCCGCATACGGGTGAAATCAAGGGGATTGTGGGCGGCCGCGGCGAAAAAGAGGGGAACCGCGTACTCAACCGTGCGACGCAAAGCCTGCGCCAGCCCGGTTCGGATATCAAACCGCTGGCTGTCTATGCGCCGGCATTTGATTTGGGATTGATTACGCCGGCGACTATTTTGGTGGACGAACCGCTTACCATTGGCGATTGGTCGCCTAAAAACTATTACAGCGGGTTCCGCGGGCCTATGACAGTGCGCCGGGCCATTGAGCTGTCTGCGAATATTCCGGCTATTAAAGCGCTGCAAAAGCTAACGGTAGACGATTCGTTTGATTATATGAAAAATAAGATGCATTTTGATACGCTTGTAGAAAATGACACGCGCGATGGCAAGGTTTATTCAGATAAGACGTTGGCTTCTTTGGCACTGGGCGGGCTGACGGATGGCGTAACGCTGATGGAAATGAACGCCGGTTATGCAACGCTGGCAAACGGCGGCATCTATATTGAACCGCATGCTTATATCAAGGTAGAGGATTCCCGCGGCCAGACCATTTTGAAAAAAGAGCCGGAAAAAAATGTGGTGTTTAAAGAGGATACCGCATACCTTATTACTTTGATGCTGGAAAGCGTGGTCAACCGCGGGACGGCTGCGGGATCGAAAATCAAGGGGATGGATACCGCGGGCAAAACGGGGACGACAGACGATGATGTGGACCGTTGGTTTATAGGGTATACGCCTTATTATGTGGGGACTGTATGGTTTGGATTTGATACGCCAAAAGGTTTGCCGGCTTTTTCCAGTAATCCAGCGCTCAGCGTTTGGAAAAAGGTAATGGATACCATACACGAGCCGTTGCCCAATCGGACGTTTGACCGGCCAAGCGGGATTGTGACGGCCAATATTTGTACCAGCAGCGGTAAACTTGCAGCAGAGGCTTGTTCTGGCGCCGGGCTTTCTATGACAGAATATTTCCGCAGAGGAACGGCGCCGGCATCCTATTGCAGTGGGAATCATGGTTATACGCCGCCAGAGGAGGAATCCTCGGATGGGGAGCCGGAAGAACAAGGGCAGGCAGCCGGAGGGGCCCCGTCGGAAGGGCAAACGAATGTTGGAGCCGACGGGAATACGGTATCTCCTGGCAGCGGTACAGAGGCTGGTACCGGTACGGCGGCCCACGCTGGAACAGGCGGCGTGTCCGGGGCGTCTGTCCCTAACAAACCGGATGGCGCGGCAGGCGGTACAGAGCGTCCGCAGGCTGAGCAGGGGGCTTCTGGCGCCGGGCAGGCAGAACCTGCTGAATAGATAAATTTTAATTTTGTGTTACAAATGGCTGCATTTACTTGCTTTTTTGATGGAATATGGTATGCTGGTGTTAGAAATAACAAAGCAATCTCTTGATAGGGGAGGTGAATGGCTACATTTCCACCGTTGTGTATGTCCGGCAGAAGCGCAGGGCGTATGGAAAAAGCAACGGGGTTGCTTCAGTTGTTTCAAACCTATAAAGAACCTAAGATAGGCAAGAGGTTATAATTACACACAAGGAAACGCCGCCCCCTGCATTTGCAGGGGGCGGCGTTTCCAATCTTGCGTTTGTTACCACAGTTTTCACATATTGCCATCATCCTGCATACCATAGGGTATCTTGAAACTATAGGGGTGATGCATATGGGTATCAAGGGCAGCGAGAAGCATGTATTTTTGGGCAGCAATACGCCAGCGGGATTTTATTCGTATTATTCCTATCTGGCGCCCCTGTCCAGCGCCAAGCGTATTTACTGTATCAAAGGGGGGCCGGGGACGGGAAAATCGTCATTCATGAAAAAAATTGCGGCAGAAGCGGTCACACGCGGGCATGATGTGGAGATTATGCATTGTTCCTCCGACCCCAATTCGCTGGATGGCGTTGTGATAAAGCCTTGCAACATTGCATTTGTAGACGGTACCAGCCCGCACATTGTAGATCCGAAGGCGCCTGGGGCTGTGGATGAAATCTTGAATTTCGGCGGCTGCTGGGACAAAAAGGGCATGCAGGAACACCGGGAGGATATCATCCGCACCAATGCGCGCATTTCCTGCTATTTCCAGCGCGCCTACGCCTATTTGGCGGCGGCGCAAACCATTTGGAAGGATATCCGCCATATCCAGGCGGAAGCAGTGGGGAAAACAGTACATGCGTCTTTTTTGGAAAACGTGACATTTCAAGAGTTCGCCGAATTGCCCATTGCCGAGGTGCCGGGGAAAGAACGCAATCTATTTGCCAGCGCCATTACGCCCAAAGGGGTTGTCAATTATTTAGATACCATTGCCTTGGGGTATAAAACATATGTGCTCAAAGGGTATACCGGCGGTGTGGTGGAAGAAATTGCCCAAACGGCTGTCCGCCGTGGGTTTGATGTGGAAAAATATCATTGCTCATTTGACCCGGCCGGCCCGTGCGAGCATTTGCTGGTGCCAAAGCTCAATCTGGCGGTGGTGACCAGCAATCAATATCATCGGTACGACAACGGAGAACTGGTAGATTTTGGGGATTTTGTAAGCAAATATACATTGGAGCGGTACCGCGACGCACTTGCTTTTGATCAGCAAGTATGCGATATGTTGCTGGAACGGGCGGTTGTTACCATTGCCAAGGCCAAGGAATACCATGATGAACTGGAAAAATTTTATATCCCCAACATGGATTTTGATAAAATTGACAGCCTATATGAAAAAACCCTCAAAGAAGTGCTTGCAATGTTGTGAAATTGCTGTTACAATAAACAAATAAGAGGCTTTTTGGAGGGAAGACACAAATGGAAAACGTTTATGACGTGCTGCGGGAACGCGGGCTTATTGCGCAGGCCACGCACGAGGATGAGATACGCGAGCTTTTGGGCAGGGAAAAGGTCACTTTTTATATCGGGTTCGACCCGACGGCGGACAGCCTGCATGTGGGGCACTTTTTGCAAATGATCGTCATGGCGCATATGCAGCGGGCAGGGCACCGGCCTATTGCACTGCTGGGCGGCGGCACCGGCATGGTGGGCGACCCGTCGGGGCGCACCGATATGCGGCAGATGATGACGGTGGAAACCATCCAGCACAATGTGGACTGCTTCCGCAAGCAGCTTGGCACAGTGGTGGATTTTTCTGACTGCAAGGCGCTGATGGTCAACAATGCCGACTGGCTGATGGGTTTGCAGTACATCCCGTTTTTGCGGGATATCGGCGTGCATTTTTCAGTCAACAAGATGCTGTCGGCCGAGTGCTTTAAATCCCGTATGGAAAAAGGATTGTCGTTTATTGAATTTAACTATATGCTCATGCAGAGTTATGACTTTTTAAAGCTGTACGAGGAATATGGCTGCAAGCTGGAGCTGGGCGGCGACGACCAGTGGTCCAATATCCTGGGCGGCGTGGATTTGGTGCGCCGGGTCCATGGCCAGCAGGTGTATGGCCTCACCTTTACATTGCTGACCAACAGCGAGGGCAAAAAGATGGGCAAAACACAGAGCGGCGCGCTGTGGCTGGATCCCAACAAAACTTCGCCGTATGAGTTTTATCAGTACTGGCGCAATGTGGACGACGCGGACGTCATCAAATGCTTAAAGCTGCTGACCTTCCTGCCGTTGGAGCAAATTGACCAAATGGCAGGGTGGAAGGATCAGAAAATCAATGAGGCAAAGACTATCTTGGCCTATGAACTCACCAAGCTGGTACACGGCGAGGAAGAGGCAAACAAAGCTAAGGAGGCGGCGTCGGCGGTGTTTGGCGGCGGTGCAGGCTCAGAGAATATGCCCAGCACCCGTCTTGAAACGGCACAGCTTGGCGGCGGCATGGGGATTTTGGATTTGATGCTTTTGTGCGGCCTTGTCCCGTCCAAAGGCGAGGGGCGCCGGCTGGTGCAGCAGGGCGGCGTCAGCATTGACGGCAAGAAAATAGACGACATTGCATATACTGTTACAGCGGCAGATTTTCAAGACGGACAACTCATCATCAAGAAGGGCAAAAAGGTATTTCATCGCGTAGTGCTGAAATAAATTTGAAAAGCCCCTTCCCGGCAGTTTGCGCTTCAAGGGGAGGGGCTTTTTGCATTTTCAAACCGACAAAGGAGGCTTGTAAAAACATGAAGCTGGAGCAGGTAAAAGAAGTATTGGGCGCAGCAGTGGTGCTGGGAGGAACCCGCTTGGACCGCGAGGTGTTGTCGGCGTGTGGATGTGACTTGATGAGCGATGTGCTGGCGTTTGTCAAAAACCAGGGTATGCTGCTGACCGGGCTGGTTAACGCGCAGGTGGTGCGCACGGCGGAAATGATGGACATGAAGGCCATTGTGTTTGTGCGCGGCAAGGAACCGAATGAAGAGATTTTGTCGCTGGCGGCCGATGCAGATATGGTGGTGATGACAACCGACGACCCGCTGTATGTGGCATGCGGCAAGCTGTACAGTGCCGGGCTGCATTAAAATGGAGGGGATTTATGCCAGAGAATAGTTTTCGGCTGCACTATGATATAGACGGGGAAGATTTTTCGGTTGCCGGTGAGGCGTCCAGCAACATCAAAAAGGTGCTCAAGCAGCTGGGCGTTGACCCGCAGATTGTCCGAAAAGTAGCGGTTGCCACCTATGAGGGGGAAATTAATATGGTCATCCATGCCGACGGCGGCACCATCGATGTCGAAATCACACCGGCATCCATTAAAATGGTATTGGCCGACCACGGGCCGGGTATTCCGGATGTATCCCAGGCCATGCAGGAGGGATGGTCCACTGCCAGCGACAGGGTGCGCGAACTGGGCTTTGGCGCCGGGATGGGGCTGCCCAATATGAAAAAATACACCGATGAAATGACGGTACATACGGTTGTTGGAGAAGGGACCACCATTGAAATGGTGGTCTATACCAAATTGTGATTGCATTTCCATAAGGAAGAAGGGATTCCATGAAACATGTCGTCCATTCGGTGACGCTGGATAAGGAAAAATGCAAAGGCTGTACCAATTGCATCAAAACCTGCCCGACGCAGGCCATTCGTGTGCGGGGCGGGAAAGCAAAAATCATCAAGGAACGGTGCATTGACTGCGGCGAGTGTATCCGCGTCTGCCCGTACCATGCGAAAAAGGCCATCACCGACCCGCTGGATATGATGGGGCAGTTTGCCTATAACATTGCGCTGCCTGCGCCAACCTTTTATGGACAGTTTTCCAAATTAAAAGACATCAATGTGCTGCTTAACGCTTTGATAAAATTTGGTTTTGACGACGTATTTGAAGTGGCGTATGCCGCGCAGATTATCACCCGCGAGACAAAAAAACTGATGGAAAGCGGCGAGCTGGAAAAGCCAGTGATCAATTCTGCGTGCCCGGCGGTGGTCAAGCTGATTAGTGTGCGGTTTCCAAACCTGATCAACAACATTGCGCCCATTATTTCGCCGATGGATTTGGCGGGCAAGCTGGCACGGGAGCGTGCGCGGGAGGCGACTGGCCTGCCGGATGAGCAAATAGGCGTGTTTTTTATTACGCCGTGTGCAGCAAAAGCAACCTGTGCCAAAAAGCCGCTGGGTATGAAGGGTTCCAACATCAACGGCGTGTTTTCCATCAAGGATATTTACTTGAAAATTTTGCCATACCTATCGGACAAAGAGACGGTTCGCCAGCTTTCCAAGGCGGGGTTCCCCGGCGTGTGCTGGGCCAACAGCGGCGGCGAGGTGGCTGCGCTGGAGGCGGAAAACACCATTGCGGTGGACGGGATTCACAACGTCATCAAAGTCATGGAAGAAATTGAGGATGAAAAATTAAAAGATATTGATTATGTCGAGGCGCTGGCCTGTACAGGCGGCTGTGTGGGAGGCCCGCTGAATGTGGAAAACAATTTTGTGGCCAAGGCGCGGGTTAAAAAACTGGCCAAAACGGTCAAGTGCAATGCGTTTGATTTTACCGGGGAAGTCGATGTTATGTGGAATGACGCGATACCCTACAACCCGGTGATGAACCTTGATCCGGATATCATGGTCGCCATGCAGAAGATGGAACAGATGCAAAATATTTATGATAC
>CALGRC010000195.1 GCA_937959315.1 uncultured Clostridia bacterium
CACATTGCCAGCCGCCAGTTGCCCTGTGCCATTCACATTTACCATATAGCTAATCTGGCTGCCGTCCTGTAATTGGACGGTAAACCCTATATTCCCAGTATCGTCTGCTTCCAGCTTTTGTATACTTACTATATCATTGGAAAGCGTTTCCCGCGGATACAGCACACTGAGCAGTACGCTTTCCCCCTGCCCCTCAAATGTGGTATCCACGCAAAGGAAATCAGAAATTTTATAGGCATTGGATGCATCCACCGGTTCTGTGCGAATCCCTGATGCGATCTCCTGGCTGCCAAATTGGTACATAGACAGGTTAGCGCTGTTTTCCTGCCGGGTAACCAGCGAATGCTGCAACGGATCAAATTGTACCGTCTCCGGGGAAAACGCCGTATAATTCTGCCCGGAATGGCCGACCGGCGTCACCGGCAGCCTCCATGTCTGGGTAAAAATATGCCGATCCCTGCTGGACAAGCGGTCGGCTACAATCCACAGCCCGCATTCTTTCAAAAAATATACCTGCCGCCTGTGTGTGGTGTCGGCAATGGCGTCCCCATAGGGGCCGTCATACACCCCCTCGGCAAAGTCAAACGCCTCTGTACTGCTCCATCTGGTCTCCCCATATACATCCGCTGCTGCTTCCATGGCGTTGCGATGCCCCCAGAAGGCATACCCCTGCGTTGCATTCTGGCTTTTGCCATCTACCGTTACCGGCGTTTTCAAAGGATCATATGCGCCAACCTCTCCCGCCACAATCATATCCTGCCCAAAGGCGTTGAGCACAAAGGTATTATCGCCCGTTGCCCGCTGATAAGCATGCGGCGAGCAAAACAAAAAGCCGTTTTGGCTGCCTGGCGTCCAGCCGTCCTTCAGGCTGTAAAACCCGCTATAAGGGTATGCGTTTGATGCATACGGAATGGCGGAACCATCGCCATATCCCCTGACTGCTGCAAGGATGGCCTGGTTTTCCGGCTGTTCCAGCACCTGCGGCGCCTTTTGCGCCAAAAGGCTTTCCACCTGCGTTGCACGGTCAACCAAAATATCCCGGAATCCTGCCGGATACCTCCCTTCCGGTACCAGTAGGCGGATAAGCGCGTTGGCAGCATTCTCCACGCTGTCTTGCTGTTCTGCATACCAATGCTCCGTTACCATATCCGGCCTGTATTTTTGCATCAGGCGGATGACCTCCGGATGGTATTTGAGAAATTCCGTCATATACCCCATGACCGTTTCGGTACCGGTGCCATCCGGGTGCATCTGTGTTACCACATAATCCTCTGCACGCCGCAGTCCCGCCCGGATATAAAAATCTGCGCACTGGAAAGACAGCCGGTCGAGTTGCAGCCCGGTAGAAAGCACCGATGCATAAAACCCGGGCGTCCAGTTTTCCGGGTCTGACCGCATGTACGTGACTGTGATTACCGGATATTCCTTGATGATTTTTGTCAGCATCCGCGCAAGCGTCACCTCGGAAAACCCCGCCCCGTCTGCCGGAAGCTTTTGTGCAAGCAACCGCAGTTGGTACAAAAAGGTGGAAGCCACCGTGTTGCTGTTGTGCTGATCGGGAATTTGCGGCGGCAAAATCTTCGAAAAGCCGGTTTCATTGATGCACCAGTCATCCATATAAGCCGCCCATTTTTGCAGATAAGAAAAATTCCCCGTTCCCCAGAAACTATAAAATAGTGGGTCAAACAACGTATAATTCCACATGTAATTGGACTGCCCGGCATATCCCATTGGGTCAGATGGCTGGGCTGGCGTGTTATATTCCCAATTCACGCTGCCAGGTTCTCCCAAAGACAATGGCTGGCCGGACGGGTTGGTGATGATATCAAACAGCAGCTTGTCGGCATTGGGTGCTGCGCCCTTGTTGTTTGCAGCATTGGAATCGGCGGTATAGGCAAAATTCCAATCCCAGTAATCCTCATCCATTTCACGCAGCACCCCAAACGCATAGGCGCGGTACTCCTGCAGCGCGCGTGTATACTGTGCTGTATCCAACAGCCCTTGGATATCTGAAAGGGCAGCGGACGAAAGATCAATCATAGAAAAAAATTCTTCCGCCACTTTTTGTATCTCTTCCTCGGTATTTCGGCTCAAAAATGCGGCCTGCCGCAACGCCTGTTCCCCGGCGTCCAGTTTATGCTCTTCGCCGGATAAATCGCCCGGTTTTTTTACAAAATACCGCGCGTCATACAGCTCGTTTTGCAATGCTTCCCCATCTGCAAACACCTGCGCTGTATCGCTGATGACCGCCATCCCCCTGGCGTCCCAGAAAACTTGTTTGCCAAACGCCTCCGACACGGCGCGCAGCGGCACAAACATCCGGTCCTCCACAATGCACGGCGCCGCATCCAACGGATGGGAATCGCCGTTTACCACAACAGCCGCATGGTTTGCCGTCAGTTCAATCTGGCTGGCGCCATCTGAAAGTACCGCTGTATTGCGCGCCTGCTGCCATTGCACCTGCAAACCCAGGCCGCCGGCAATGGTGCGCAGCGGCACAAAAAAGCGGTCGTTTCTCACAAATGGCACAACGTCCGGGTTTTCCATATCCAAATACCACTTGCTGTTGTCCACATAGGCATAGGGACATCCCAAATAAAACACCAATGCTTGTGACAGCCGCTCTGCCAGCGCATCCGAATAAAACCGCTGCTGCTTTTCCCCCTCTAAATGCTCGGCAAGCAGTTTTTCTTCCAGTTTTGACCGGTCGGATTTATATGCCATAATATCATCGGTATACAGTGCGTCCCCACTGTCCGACGTCCCCTGGTACCGCTCGTAAAAAGAATAAATCCCCTGGCTGAAATCCACCTCAACCGGCAGCGATAGCCGGTCTACCTGCTTGAGACGGTAGCCATAGGTATCCTGGATATAAAGGGTATATGTCTGGGTATCCAAATCGATTGCGCATGTGATTTTATACCATGTGTCGTTTTCCATTTGAATACCATAAAAATCATACTGGCTGCCTGACCACAACTGGAACCCATAGTTCTGGTCAATCGCACGCATATACATCCCCTGGATAAACGTGCGGCCGGAAGCAGCGGAAAATTTGATGCGTTATTCCAAAACAAGCAGTCCGCTGCCTGTTTTGGAAGCATCCAACGCATTTGCCCTGGAAAAACCAGATGTATCAGTTGCGCCAAACCGCTGCATTGCCGTCAGGTTCTCCGGCTGCTGCGGGTCGGGCTGTATGGTAACATGATACCCGGCAGCCGCATCGATACATATGGTGTCCCCCGGCTGATAATCCTGATAATCATCACTGTAGAGCAGCTCTACCACATGCGGCGGATTGGCCGCCCCCGCCATACCGCCGCTGACGGCCGCCTGCAAAAGCAGGCAGGCCGCCGCTACAGCCGAAATACACCTTGCAAACCGTTTCATAGTAAATCCCCTCCGAAACGTGCCTGCCATGCTATTGCTTATCCCGGTACAGCATATTATCCGGAATTAGCTGCTTTTCTATCCCCGGACCAGAAATCATCAGTTCTGGTGTAACGCCGTCCCATATCAACTGCCGTTTCAGGCCGTCGCGGTTGTATTCTTCTACTGCGTTCTTGCGGAAATCGGTATATCCCACCTCAAAGGTATGCATGCCTGCTTCCAGCGGCAGCGACCAGCTACCGAATGCAAAGCTCCTGGTGGCCGGGTACCACTGCTCCCCGTCAATATACAAATTCAGCTCATAGCCTGCCATACACTCCGACTTATTATATTCATCCGGTGCATGGAAGGTATATACCCCATCCTCCGGTATATTGTTATAGCCGGTATACCGGAAGGAAAACGTCCCGTCCTCGGTCTGTTTGGGGCTGATGTCAAACACCGCGTCAACCGTCCCGCTGCTAACCGGCGTACAGTCGTTCAGCGCCATAAACTCTTTCTTCCAGTCCCCCTGATAATAGTCATAATACAACCCGCTTTCCAGTTCCCCTGTTTCAACCGCCGGGCGCATTTCCTCTTTGGTAAATACCGCGCGCACTGTCACGGACGCTTCTGTCCCCGTCATATTCACCGGCTCCTGCGTTACGCCCTTGCGAAATGCCTTTGCTTTTACAATGGTCGTCTCATCCAAGGCAATGGGGCCGGTATACAGCGGCGACTCCAGCGTCGGCTCGGTTTCGTCAGTGGTATAACGGATATCGACATCTTCCGTTTCACACGACATGGTAATTTCTATCTCATCATAAAACGCATCAATTTCCGGTGAAATATCCACCTCTTTTACCGGCGTATAGAGCGGCTTCAAATCTGTCAGACCGTTTTCTGTCACCTTAAATTCAAAATCAGTATACGCAACCTGCTGTACAGCGCCGTCCACCGAAATACCCTGGCAGCCAAGCGCCATCCCATAAACCTCGCCGGTATATTTCTCCATGAGCAGCAGCGACTCGCCGCGCATGGAAATAGTATCAAGCGTCAGTTCTTCATCCTTATCGGCGGCCACCACATATTTTGCTTTGGTCCCATCCCCCAGCACCGCTTCAAAACCAGCAATCCCGCGGGAGGAATCCCCCAAATCCTTCACACTGATCAGTTCGTCGCCGATGGTCTGCCTGGGATAAAACACTGAAATGAGAATCTGGTCGTCCTGCCCTTCAAAATCGACGTCCAAAAAGAAAAAGTCAGACGTCTTTTCCCCGTTGGTCTCAGGTACCTCTTCAGTGGAAGTTTTATATTTTATCGGGCTGGTGCTGAAATTGTACAGCGAGATATTGGGCATCCCCTCATCCTGTGTTTTCAGCCACCCTTCCGACTGGCTGATTTCAATGTTTTCTTTCTTGAACGCACGGTAAGAATCCCGAATCCGCATAACAACCTCTTCAATCGGGAAGGTCCAGCGCGTGGTATAGGTA
Source organism: uncultured Clostridia bacterium (assembly GCA_937959315.1). Taxonomy (GTDB): domain Bacteria; phylum Bacillota; class Clostridia; order UMGS1810; family UMGS1810; genus CALGRC01. Next base: position 4,863 of record CALGRC010000195.1, read on the forward strand.
TGTTCATCCTCGCTGGAAAGCCGGTCGGTAACAATCCACAGCCCATGTTCCCTTAAAAAGCTGACCAGCCGTTGGTGGATAACGCCTTCAATGACATTCTGGCCGGCGTATACCTGCGCGTCCAGTTCCGTGATATTTTGCTGTCCGCCGTATTTTTCAATTTCCCCGGTTGGGACAAGCCCGCTGCCATACGGCCCGTTATACACCGACTCCGCCATGTCAAACTGCTCCGATGAAATCCATCTGGAATCGTTTGGCTCATCCCATGCCGAAATCCGCAATCCCTTATGCCCCCAGGTCGGAATCCCAGCGGTGTCAAACTGCGGTACGCCGTCTACAAAATTTTGCGTTACCACATGGTCGTACATGCCCACTTCCCCGGCTGCAACCAAATCTTGATTAAAGGCGTTGAGTACAAATACATTTTTCCCCATATTATTGATGGTATAGTTGGAGTGCCCAAACAGCATCCCGTTTTGGGACTCCAAATCCCAGCCCTCGCGGAACAGGTAAAACCCGCCGTACGGGAATGCCTCTGATGTATAGGACGGACGTTCATCAATATCCTCGCCCAACAGCGTAGAGGCGACCACCTGGTTTTCATTGATTTGGAAAATATCATCAAAATATCCGCGCATTTCATCAATGGTATACAGCCGCGACCGTGTATCCGAACGGAACCCCATGGGGAAATTGCCCTGCGGCGTCAAAATATGTGTCAAAAACGTACCCCTGCCAAGGGCATAGTCCTCTATTTCTCCATACCACTCATCCGACAGCATATCCGGCGCGATGGTTTGCATGGTGTCGGTAATCCATCCCAGCCCCCGCAAACCCACAATGTCATATGCAACCACCTGTTCAATATCTGTCCCATCGGGCAGGAATGTAATGGTCGGAAAGCTCTCGCACCTGCGCAGCCCCGACCGGTATATCTGCTCGCCCCATTTAAAACCCAGTTCGTCAAGCATCAGCCCGGTCGTCATAATATCGTTATACTGGTCATGCGTCCAGTTTTGTGGGTTGTTGCGCGTATATACAATGCTCTGCACTGGATAATCGTTGACGATTTTTAAAACCAGCCGGGCAAAGGAGGTCTCGGAAAACACATCGTAATTGCCATCCAAATAAGCGGACAATGTTTTCATCCGGTAAATAAAGTCTTTGGTCGTTTGCGAACCGGTTACACCGTCCGGCACATCGTACGGCATAATATCCGTATAGATGTTCTGGTTTAGGCAAAAATCATCCATGTATTCCATCCATTTTACAAAATACGCAATATTATCGGTCGCCATATAGGTGTACAGCAGCGGGTCAAACGTTGTGTAATGCCACATAAACGGCGATGCAAAAAAGTAACTGGAGTCAAACTTTTTCTCCGGGTTTTCATAGTCCCAGTTTACCACGCCCGGGGCGCCGAGCGACACATTTTTCCCATTGGCCGATATGACGTCATAAAGCATCATGTCCGCCTTGATATCCGCAACCTTAGTGCGTGCAGCGTCCAACAGGGTACTGTATTGGAAGGATGTGTCAAAATACGCCTCTTCCAGTTCCAGGACCCCGTCTAAAAACAGGTTTCGGAATTCCTTGAGCGCTTGGTTATACGCGCCGGCGTCCAGATGCTTGCAGAAGGTTTGGAATTCGCTCCGGCTCAGGTCAAGCATGGAAGCAAGCTCTTCAGCCAGCGCCTGGACGTTTTCCGGGGAATTCCGATTGCTGAATTCATATTCCCGTTCGCCAGTCTCTTCCAAAAGCGCCGTATCATCCAAATGAATTTCCGGCCGCTTGACCGCATATTTTGCCTGCACCAGTTCGTCAATCAAAGCCTGTTCTGTATTTGTATCAAACAAATTTTCCGTATCGCTGATGACAATCAGGCCGTTATCGTCCCAGAACACATACTTTCCAATCGACTCCGCCATGGCGCGGAGCGGGATGAGGGTACGGTCATTTTCCAATACCGGCGGCATATCCAGTTGTACCGGCTGCCCGTTGACATACATGGTGTTATCTCCAATATACATCTGAATCTCTGTATCGCCGCTCACAATATCCACACGGTTTTGCGCGGCGTTCCATTTCACCTTAGCGTCAAAGTTTTCCGATACAAACCGGACAGGAACCAACGTCCTGTCGTTGCGGATAATGGGGACAACCGATGGGTTTTCTTCATCAACCATCATCCGCTCGTTATCCACATAGGCATAGGGGCCGTCTACATACAGCACCATCGCATCTTGGATCTTCGCAGCCGCTGCATCTGAATACAGTTCAACGTTGCTCATGGCTTCCTCGTACTGCTGCGCAATCGCTTCCGCATAAACAACGCTGTCCGTTGTAAAAACCCGCAGGTTGTCGGTATACACCTTCGCATCGGTGTTGATGGTCCCCTGATAGCGGGTATACAGCTCTTTAAAGCCCTTGGTATAATCAATGCCGGCCGGCAGTTCAATGTCCCGCTTCTGGTACAGGAAATTACCTGTATCGTCCAGCATATACACTGAATACCGCCCGTTGATGCAGTCCACCATGCAGCGCAGGGTATACCAGCGGTTGAGCTCGGGCGTAATGCCCAGAATACTGTTGCTGTATGCGCTCCACATATTGGCGCCGTATCCGTTGCCGTTTTCGCCGTCCACGCTCCTGGCATACATCTGGTATTCCATATATTCGGCAGACCCGAACATTACGTCTTCTTCAATCACAAACGCATTGGCGCCCGTTTCGTTTGGATTCAGAATATACGACGGGCCAAACCCCTGCGTTTCATGCTCCGCCGCAATTTCCATCGAGCACAGGTTATCCGGGTTGGTCGGGTCCTGCTGTACCGTAATGTTGTAATAGCTGCCATTGTAAATGATATCGCCGGCCGAACGGTTCTCATAGTCCACTTCAACCAAAACCGTACCAACCCACGGCTCCTGCGCAACCGCTTCAGAGCCCTCTTCTGCAGCAAAAGCAGCCGTCTGCCACCCCTGCAGACAGGACAAGGGCAAACAAACCGCCAAACATACCGAAAGAATAACCGCTACTTGCTTTTTCAACATGGTATCCCCCCTCTTTAAAACAACGCCTGCTCCGGGCTGATTTTCCTAACGCAATAATTTGTTATGATGACCGTCACCATACCCACTACCGACTGGAACAGCCCCACCGCCGCTGTAATACTGACATCGCCGTACCGCAGGCCCCGGTAAAGGTAAGTATCTATGATATCAGTTACCGGATAGAGCAGCCCGACATTGCGGGGGATTTGATAAAACAGCCCAAAATCACCCCGGAAAATATTGCCAACAGCGAGAATCGTTAAAATCGTTACGATGGAGCGAAGCGCCGGTAAGGAAATGTGCCACATTTGCTGCGCCTTGTTTGCGCCGTCAATATGCGCCGCCTCGTATAAGGACTGGTCAACGCTCAGCAGCGCGGAATAATAGAAAATACTGTTCATCCCAACCGATTTCCATGTATTGACAATGGTCAGTATGGCCGGCCAATATTTTGGCTCCGAGTACCAGTCAACCCCGTCCAGCCCAAACGCCGCCAAAATTTGATTCATGATCCCCAACTTGGGATTGAACAAAATATAGGTAATATACCCAACAATGACCCACGACAAAAAATACGGCAGTATCATGGTCGTCTGATAAAATTTAATGGCCGTACGGCTTTTGATTTCATTCAACAGCAACGCAATCAAAACCGGCGCAATAGTACCCGCCACAATAAACAGCAGCGCATAGCCGACTGTATTGCGTGTGAGCCGCCAGGCGTCCTGCGAAGCAAAGAAAAATGTAAAATTCTTCAGCCCCACCCATTGGCTTCCCAAAATTCCCGCGCTGTAAGAATAATCCTTAAACGCAATGATTACACCAAACATCGGGATATAGCAAAAAATAAAGAAATACACAAGAGCAGGCAATGTCAAAATGAGCATTTGCCGGTTACTGCCGGCCATACCGCCGCCCAATCGTCTCTTTCTGCCCAAACTCGCCCCCACTACCGTATTCCGCATAGTTCCCCTCTCCCATTCAGATTCAATCCCTCTATTCAAAATTATAACACACGGTTTTTCCAATTTTAACGGTACATTTTCTGCTTTTCAACACACATATCCGCCAATTTACAATATATGCTTGATATCCGGCAGCCGGATTGTCACGCGCAGCCCACCCCCGGGGCCATGCGAAACCTCTATACCATAAGTATCGCCAAATATCAACCGGATACGCTGATTGATATTGTGCATCCCAATGTGTTTTTCTTTTAGCGTATAGGTATCGTGTAATCCATCGTTGAGTACCTGCAATGCCGCATCATTCATACCAACCCCATTATCCGTGACCTGTAAAATCAGTTGCCCATCCTTCAGGTACACCGAAATATCAATATGTCCCCCCGCTTCCTTTGGCTTGATGCCATGGTATACCGCATTTTCAATGATTGGTTGCA
>CALGRC010000196.1 GCA_937959315.1 uncultured Clostridia bacterium
CCATCAACCGCGTTATGGCGCTGGCGGTAGGCGCGCGCAACACCAAAAAGGCGCTGCTGGAAGCGCTTTTACAGCCGGCAGATATGCTCAAAAAACTGGAGCGGGAGGGCGATTTTGGTTCCCGCCTGGCCTATACCGAAGAGCTCAAGGCTATGCCCTTCGGGCAGGTGTGGGACTACTATTGCGAGAACCACGGCGTCCCAGCCGGCAGCGGCTGGATTGCCGATGCGCAGGCATATGAAGCAAACGTATTGTTGAAACGATAGGAGGCATTGGCATGGCAAATGTTCTTGCATTTGACTTGGGCGCGTCCAGCGGCCGGGCAATTTTAGGCAGCATGGAAGATGGGAAAATAGCCTTACGCGAGGTACACCGGTTTGAAAACAACGGCGTGCGGGTATGCGGTACGCTGTATTGGGATGTTTTGTACCTGTTTGACCAGATCAAACGCGGCATAACCCAGGCAAAGCTGGCCGGCGGGTTTGACAGCATCGGCATCGACACCTGGGGGGTGGACTTTGGCCTGCTGGGGCGTGACGGGCAGCTTCTATCCAACCCCGTCCACTACCGGGACAGCCGCACCGACGGCATACTAGAACAAGTCTTCACCGTAGTGGACAAAGATACCATCTACGCCCATACCGGCACCCAGTTTATGAACTTCAATACGCTGTTCCAGCTCTATTACCTGCAAAAAAACAAACCAGAACTGTTGAAACAAGCCGATAAACTGCTTTTTATGCCTGATTTGCTGGGATACTTTTTGACCGGTGAAAAAAAGAGCGAATATACCATTGCTTCCACCTCGCAAATGCTCAACGCCCAAACAGGAAGCTGGGATTTGGAACTGCTGGAAAAGCTGGGCATCCCCACCCATATCCTCTGCGATATCATCCAGCCGGGTACCCGGTATGGTATGCTATCGGATGACATTTGCGGGGAACTGGGCGTCCCCAGCGTACCGGTTGTAGCGGTTGGGGCGCACGATACTGCGTCAGCCGTGGCCAGCGTCCCCACACAGCAGGGCGATTTTGTCTATATCAGCTGCGGCACCTGGTCGCTGTTTGGCACCGAAGCAAAGGCTGTCAACCTGTCGCCGCAGGGGGCGGCCCTTGGATATACCAACGAAGGGGGCGTAGGCGGCACCATCCGTTACCTAACCAATATCATGGGGCTGTGGCTCATTCAGGAATCCCGCCGTACTTGGCTGCGGCAGGGGGAATCGGTCAGCTACAACGACTTGGAAAAGGCTGCGCTTTCCGCCGCACCTTTCCAAAGCTATATTGACCCGGACAACCAGCTATTTGCACCGCCGGGCGATATGCCGGCGCGGGTACAGGCGTTCTGCCGCCAAACCGGGCAGCCGGTCCCCCAGTCGCGCGGGGACATTATGCGGTGCATTTACCAGAGCCTGGCGCTTAAATACCGCTTCGCATTTGACAACCTGAAAACACTGACCGGGAAGCCCTTTTCCTGCATCCATATTGTAGGCGGCGGCACCAAAGACCCGCTGCTGTGCCAAATGACCGCCGACGCATGCAATGTACCGGTTCTGGCTGGTCCTATTGAAGCCACTGCGCTGGGAAATGTAGCGGTGCAGCTCATAGCTGCAGGCGCCCTCTCAAACGTCAAAAACGCGCGTCAGGTAATTTTTGACTCATTTGACCTTAAGGAATACCAGCCAGCCGAACATGTACCGTGGAACGAAAAATATGAGGAATATAAAAAAACAGCCCTCCAATAGAGGGCTGTTTTTTTATGATCTGCCGCAATATCCGCGTCCCTGGCGCAAGCCGCGCATACCATATCCCGCAGCGCCGCCGCAAACTCCCGTACCGTAATGGTCGCACACACCGTCGCCATTTTCATCTGCATACCGGCATACGGAATTGGGATGATATGCACAAAAGCCGCTCACTGTACACTGGCCGCCGCAGCCATATCCGCGGGCAGCGACAGAGCCCGCAGAGCATACAACCACTGCCGAAAGCAGTCCTGCCATCCACTTTTTCATTCACTGACCTCCTTCCGCGCCCCTCTGATACCACAATTATTCGGCACCGCTTTGAAAACTCCTGCAATGAAATAAAAAAATCCCTCTTGCTTCCGGGCAAGAGGGCAAAATAAAAGATGGAGTGGAATTTGATTATGATAAACAAATTTCCAATGTATAGTCTCCTATACACGTTAGTATTGTATCATCTTTTTCCTATAAAATCTATATTTTTTCAAAAATTAGTGCATTTTATACAAATATTTTTAATTAATTTGGAGACATGTTATAATCATTGCAAGGTTACCACTGTCACACCGGTATCCCCTTCCCCAAAACCGCCCAGCCGGTAGCTTTTGACATATGGCTGACGCTTTAAAAATGCATGGATACCGCTGCGCAGGACGCCCGTACCCTTGCCATGGATAATGCGTACTTCATGCAACGACGACAGCAGCGCATCATCCAAAAATTTCTCTACCCGCAGCACCGCCGTTTCGCAATCCTCGCCGCGCACATCCAGTTCGGTGCCCACCGACATAGCCTTCACACCGCTGCTGTGCACCGCCGCCTGCGGCTTGGACGCCTTTGGCGGCTCCACCAGCCGCAGGGCAGAAAGATTGGATTTGAGTTTCATAATGCCCACCTTGACGTACAAATCCCCCTTGCTGTCGGGCAAAGTAGCCACCACGCCGCGCTGCCCCAATCCTACAAGTTCCACGTCATCCCCTAGTTTCACCGCTTTGGGCGCATCTGTGCGCCTAGCAGGTATCTCCAGCCCGCTTTTTATTTTCCCGCGGTTTTTCTTGGATGCTTCGTTCAGCCGGCGCCGCGCATTCTCTGCCGCACGGTTTGCCGCCGCCAGGTCTTTATCCTTTTGCGCCTGGCGGATTTGCCGCATTGCTTCGTCGCTTTCCGCTTTCGCATCATCTATAATTTTCCGCGCCTCTTGCCGCGCGCGCTCCAAAATCTTTTCAGTGCGGGATTCGAGCGACTCGTTTTTGCGCGCAATCCGTTCCTTGAGCAGTTCTGCCTCCCGCTTATAGCTGAGCGCCCGGTCGCGTTCTGCTTCCGCCTGGGCGCGGTTGTGCTCCAACTGTGCCAAAATGTCTTCAAATTTGATGTTTTCCCCCGCAATACGCCCAGCCGCATCTGCAATGATATCATCCGGCAGCCCCAGCCGCTGGGATATGGCAAATGCATTGCTCTTGCCCGGTACGCCTATCAACAGCCGGTAGGTAGGCGAAAGCGTTTCCACATTAAATTCGCACGAAGCATTCTCCACACGGCCAGTGGATAATGCATAAAGCTTTAGTTCGCTGTAATGGGTGGTAGCGGCGGCTTTTGCGCCCAAATGCCGGATATGCTCCAAAATACTGACCGCCAGCGCCGCGCCCTCCACCGGGTCGGTACCTGCGCCCAGTTCGTCAAACAGGCAGAGCGAATGGCTGTCCACTTTGCGTAGGATATCTACAATATTGACCATATGCGCCGAAAAGGTGGACAGGCTTTGTTCAATACTCTGTTCATCGCCGATATCGGCAAATATTTGAGTAAAAACCGATACTTCCGATCCTTCACGCGCCGGGATATGCAGCCCTGCCATAGCCATGGCCGAC
>CALGRC010000197.1 GCA_937959315.1 uncultured Clostridia bacterium
GAGACCAATTTGATGGATGCCGAATACAGCATGGCGATGACGACGAGCCTCATCGGGGCGTTCATGGCGCCGGCCGAATTGTTTACCAATACGCTGGGAGGCACACTGGAAGGGTATGGGCCGGCGTACCGCTTGTCGCTGGACGGCCATACGCTGTCGCTGAAGGCGGGAGACATTGCCTATACCGCTGATGGGATGGCGGGAACATTTTCCGCAGCCCCTTATTTGGAAGGGGAAACGCTCTATCTTCCGGCGGTGGAATGCGCTGCGGCGCTTGGCAAACAGGCGGGGACGCATGGGCTGCTCACCGTGATTGGAACGCAGCAATCGATGGACGCTATCGAAGACAATCCAAATTTAGTGGAGGTAGGCGGGTATATGATTGCAAATCAGCCGATAGATATTGACAGTATCACCAGTGAGGACTTTGACGCTGTAAAGGAAAACTGGCGCCGGTATCTGGTGGGTGATGAGACCAATGATATGTCCAATAAGATCATTGCGCAAAAAATCACCAATATCAGCTCCAGTGCGCAGGCTGCGTGGGATATGATGAACAAAAATGAGGATGCAGCCGTTTTGTTTGGCACAAGCCCGGTGGTGGAATCGGCCGATATGGGCACCCAGTACCGGTATCTTAACCGAATGGCGCTGGGATATGGCACCTACGGCGGCGAACTGTACCGTAATAAAAAGCTCAAAGCCGATATCCTGTATGGCTTGGAATGGCTGTATGAGCATTTATACGGGCAGGCGGAAATTGACGGCACCGGCTGGCGCAGCATCCATTTGTACAACTGGTGGGATTGGTATGTCAATGTGCCAAACAATTTGACTGAAATCCTGATGATTTTGGAACCGGAAATGAAGCAGGCGGATATTGAAAAATACCTGTCGCCGTTTGATTATATCCGCACGGTGATGCGGACCCAAAAGACGCTGACCTATGCACAGTCACGGCTATATGTGGTAACGGCGGCGGCCGTGCTGGAAGAAGATGCGGCGCTTATGCAGGAGTGTATGCTGGACTTCGACTTGGTATTGCAGCCGGCGACCGGCCGCGGCGACGGCGTTCATGAGGATTATGTGTATTTAAACCATGCGGTGTATCCGCTCATTGGCATGTACGGTACCGATGTGCTGCTGCAGCGTCTGGTGAATACCGCATCCATTTTGGCGGGTACAAAATTTGAAATCACCAGCTCGCAGAAATATAACCAGGCGCTTTGGATGTACAATACCTTTGACCCGGTGATGTACAATGGCAGCATGTTTGCCAGCGTCAACGGCCGCGTACCGGAATCGGGAGAAGGGTATGGCCGCAATGTGGTGAAGGGTGCGCTGGATTTGCTGGGCAGCTTTTCACCGGATGACGATTTGAAAATGAAGCAGATTATCCGGCGGCATGTGACGGAAAAGAACCTAGATTTGATGGTTTCCGATATGAATATCAAACAGATTGGGCAGCTTTTGGAGGTGCTGGGCGACGACACTTTGCCTGAACCGGAGCATTTGGTGGAAGCGCGGATGTATTACAACGGCGACCGTGCAGTACAGCAGCGGCCGGATTATGCAGTCAGCATCGCCATGTCGTCCGAGCGGATTGGCAACTACGAGTGTATCAATGGCGTCAACCTTGACGGATGGTACCAGGGGGATGGTATGCTGTATGTCTATACGGGGGATGAATACAAAGACCCGTATGGATCTGCTTTTTGGAACAATGCCAACCCCTACCATATGCCAGGGACAACCGAGGATACGCAGGAACGGAAGCTGAGCAGTTATTCTTCGCCGTATTTGTCGCCGCGCGATTTTGTAGGCGGCGTGGAATTTGATGATACCTACATAACGGCTGCGATGGATTTTGAGGCGTTTCACAACGATGTGCCGCCTACCAGGGTAGACGTGGGCTACGGCGGCGATTTTGATTTGCACAACAACGATTTGGTGGCCAAAAAATCATGGTTTTTATTTGACGATGAAATTGTCGCGCTGGGCGCGGGTATCAACTCCACTACCGGCTTTGACGTGCAGACGGTGGTGGACAACCGGATGCTGAAGGAATCCTACCAGCCGGCTCAAACGCAGACGGCGGTGGGGCCAGAGGAATATGCGGTTGTCAGCGTTACTGCCAGCGGGGACGACGGCAATGTGCCGCAAAATGCCATTGACGGCGATTATGCCACCCGTTGGTCGTTTGAAGGGACGGCCAGTGCATATCTAACGCTGGAGCTGGAGGAGGCCAAACCCATTGGCTATGTGGGCATTGCGCAGTATGGCGGCGTGGACGGCAAGCAGGCCATTTTCAAGCTGGAAGTTTCAGAAGACGGCCAAAACTGGACGCAGGTGTTTGACGGAATGGCGAGCGGGACAACGGAAGATTTGGAAGCGTATGACTGCAAGGGCGTGATGGCAAAATACATCCGGTATAACGGTGCGGGGCGTACCAATAGCCAATGGAACAGCGTCACCGAATTTAAGGTGTTTGCGCCGCAGGCGGATGGGCAGCTTTTACTGCCGGGCAGCGCCAGTACCAACATCATCTACGGTTCGGATGATATTACCGTTGACGGGATGCTGCTGCCAAAAACCGCCCTGCTTGAGCAGACGGTAGAAAACCCTTCATGGGTACAGCTGGAGCATTTTGGCGGTTATTTCTTCCCGCAGGGGGGGAACCTTTCGCTGAAAAAAGAGAACAACCAGAACAGCTTTTTAGAGATGTGGCTCAACCATGGGAAAAACCCGGCCAATGCAACCTATGCCTACGCCATTTTACCCAATCTGACGGCGGACGAAACCCAGGCCTATGCGGCAGACCCCGATTTTGAAATCCTGTCCAATACCGAAAAGGTACAGGCAGTACGGGAGCGGGATACTGGGCTGACTGGCATTGTATTTTGGGAAGCGGGTTCGTTTGGCGGCATTACGGTGACCGCCCCTATGGTGGTTATGGTCCAGGAAACAGACGACACTTATACCATTTCCATGGCTGACCCAACGCAGAAACTGGGGACAGCCAATATGGACCAGTTGGAAGCATCTGACTGCAATGAGAATATGAAGATCAATGAAAGTACAGAAACCGTAACCATTTCACAGGCATTGGCGCCTGAGAGGAACGACGGCCGTATGACAATTGCACAGCAGGCTTCTTCTACAACCATTACGGTGAATTTTGAACAGTCAGGGAAAACAGTGACGGCATATTTTCAGAAATAATGCCCGGGAACTAGGTGAAAAGGAGGAACGGATATGAAAAAAGTAGCGGCGGTATGTTTGACATTGGCTATGCTGGCAGGGCTGTGTATTTTGCCGGCGGGTGCTGCTGACACGGCGTTTAGCGTACGCGATCAAAATGGTTATACCGGTTTTGTGGCATTTGAGGACTTTGAAAAGGGAGCAGTAGCCGGGGAAATTTTTGAACAGAAAAATGCGAATGGCGATAAATACAATCCTGTAATAGTTACCCAGGGGCCGGGAGACGCCGTTGGCGCAGAAAACCATCATAATGTGGCGTTTGTGCCTACCAACCCGGCGTCCACCACGCCGAGCGGTGAGCGGTCTGACCAGTTTATCCGTATCAAATATCAGGCGGTAGACCCCTATTATGACGCAGGTACCAATCCGGATACAAAATTCCGGGAACGGTTCCAGCAGGTCAAGCTGGAGCTGGATTTGCTGTACAAGGATTTTTTGGGGGGCAACATCAACTTTGTCGATTACGACTGTGAAAACGAGCAGGGCAAAGGGACACGGCCGAGCGTTGATCTGATTGAGTTTTACTCGGACGGCACCTTTACCATGCGGGATGGCGACAATCGTTCGGAACCAGTTGCATATGAGACCAACCACTGGTACCACTACACTTTCTATCTGGATTTTGCAACCGGCACCTACACCGCCTATCAGGATGAAACTTGCCTGGCGGATGAGCTGCGTTTTTACAGTGATCCGTCCATTAACGGCATTGCCCCCATTGGCTTTACGGTGTATATTAATGGAACAGATATGGACAGCGGGGTGTATTTGGACAATATGGGCTATTCCATCGTACCCAATTATAACCGGACCATGAATGAAGTGAAAACAGTGGCGGCGGATGCTTTTGAAAACGGCGTGCCAAGCTCAAATATCTTTCTCTCAAAGGGGGTCATTGAAAGTGTGACGGCGGATATCGATGCCGAATCGCACGGGAAAGTCATCCGTATGCATAACAGGGACTCGTCCGGCGCTGTAACCGACAGCTTTTTCCGGACGCAGTACAAAAACCTTTACGGCACAGACGGGAATAGCCCGCTTACCGGAGAAGAGCTGGAAAATGCCAAGCAGGCGCTGTTTGATATTGATATCCTGCTGAGCGACTATATGACGGCCAGCCTTTCATTTGTTGACTTTGGCGTGGACGGGGCGCGTCAAATCCCAACGCTTGTCAGTATTAATCAGGCAGGATTTTTTGTTTTTAACACCAAGGAAGGGAACCCCCGGCGGATGCGGTATGAACCGGATACTTGGTACCGTTTCCGGTTTTATGTCAATTTTAATACGCAAACCTATACGGCGTGTGTCAATGGGAGGATGATTACAGAGGAGATGCCCCTGCAGCTATCGGGTAACCGGGATAGCTCTTATGCGCTTACCTTCCAGCTACAGCTCAATCGCTCTGGGAACCAGCCGGATTTCTATGCCGACATGGACAATTATTCCTACATGCTGGTAGATTGTGAAAAAACACCTAGGCTGGCAAAGACACAGCAGGGCGAAGGGCGGTTCAAGCTGTCATATATCCCGGAACAGGCCGGTACCATGATTGCCGCTGTGTATGACAGCGGCCGACTGGCGTATGTTGATACGGATTCTGCGGCGGAAAATACCTATCACCTGGTCAGTTACAATATGCAGGATGGGCAAACGCCGCGGCTGTTCTGGTGGAACAGGATAGATGGCATGACGCCGCTTTCTGGCCTGCCGGGATTTCCGGATGTGTCAGCGCAATAGAAAGGGGACAAACTATGAACAATCGATTCCGCAGGGCGGCGGCTTTGATAGCTGCCTGCACCATACTGGCGGGGCTGTATGCTGCGCCGGTATGTGCTGTGTCGGCAGATGGATACAGTGACATTATCATTGAAGAGGGCTTTGAAGGCGGGAGTATACCAAATACCATGTATTATAAAACGGATGCCGGGGCTAGGCCGGTGCGGGTGGATACGTCCCCTGTTGATGCGGAAACGCACGGGAAGGCGGCTATGATTCCCACCATGGGCGACAACGGCAGGATTGACCACTTTCTGCGTAACCAATATAATCTGGTCAATGGGAAATACACCGCAGAAATGCTAACCGGCGAACAACTGGAACGGTTTCAAAAAGCCAAATTTACCTGTGACGTTATGGTAGGGGAACTGACGCCATTTAATTTGTCGCTGGTGATGCATGAGAGCCTTTCCAGCCGTCTCTTGTACAGTCTAGCTGTTTTTAATGACGATGGGACATTTTCTGTTGTCGGAAAAGGGGATTTGGTTTATGAAGCAAACACTTGGTATTCGTTTACCTTTTATGTCGATTTTGCCAATAAAACAGTGACAACTTATCTCAATGGCGGGCTGGTACAGGAGCGTGCGCCGGCGGAAAGCATGAAAGGGAGCTATGCGCTCAGTTTTGGGCCGCAGCTTTCCTATTCCAATGCGGACACATACGTTTATTTGGATGGGTTTTCTTATTCTGTCCCGGCAGATCCGGCTGTAGAGGCAACGGTTCCTGCCTCTGGCTATGCCGATTTCCCGGTGCTGGACGGGGAGGCGGAATTCCTATTCAACCATTACTTGAGTGAAACAACACCGGCAGATATTACGGTGACGGATGAATCGGGCGATCCGGTGGATGGGGCCTCGGTTGGAATTTCTGGGAACCGGCTGGCGGTACGTTTGGAAGAGCGGCTGGCTTTTGATACCGATTATATCATCACTGTAAACGCCGGCGTTGCAGATAGCAACGGTAAATTAAGCCAGGAGGCAGCTTCGCTGGCCGTGCATACCATGCAGGAAGCGTTGTATGCTTCAAAACCGGTATTTACCGGGACGGCAGGGGACGGCGGCCTATCGGTGTCGGCAGTGGCGGGGAACCCTTTGGATGAGCCGCAGGAAGCGGTGCTCGTTATTGCTGCTTATGATGATGCCGGGAATATGGCGGCCAGCCAAACGGCGGCAACAGTGCTGGAAAGCCATTCAGAGACAACGCTCATGGCAGATTTGGCATTGGATGGGATAGAGGCCGGGACAATTTATGCGTTTGTAACCGATTGTGCGGGCACCCCGCTCCGTCCGGATGTGGCTGTATGGGATGCCGGCGGTGGCAGTGAAAGCGCTCCTGTTTTGGAGTGCGGGGCGGCCGGGATTGCCGTTTCCAGCTTTACCGTAGACGGCGGTACTATGGCGTTTACAGGAAGCGTCTCCCCTGCGGGGCCGCGGCTGCTTTTGGCAAATATACAAGGTCCAGAAGGGCCGGTTCTGTATATGCCGCTGTACAGCGATGAAGACGGCATGTTTTCTTATTTTGGTACACTGCCGGCGGCCCGGGAAGGAAACTATCGCCTGACGGTTGCTGGAAGGGAAATGGAAGCCGCTGTGCAGGAAGGGTTTTATATCAGCGAACAATCCAAAGAAATGCTGCTCACCCATATCAATCAGGCAAAAAGTGCGGCGGATGTAGAAGAATTGCTTGCCGATTACCATATCAAGCTGGGGCTGGATGAATCCTACTTCTGTGAGAATACCTATCAGACCCTGTATGAACAGCAGCCATTTGAAACATTTGATGAAGTAAAAGCGATGATGGTTACGGCACAATCGCTGCTGGAAAGCGTTAATACCACCGGATGGAGCGAGCTTTCCCCGGTTTTGGCGGAGCATGCCGGCATTATACTCTGTGGGCAGGAGGATTTGCCCTATTATCAGGAATTGAGCGGGAATAACCAAAACCGCGTTAATCAAGCTTTGGTGGGGCAGCGGCCGTTTGCAGATTTCCTAGGGCTTCGTACGGCGTTTGCAGAAGCAATTGACGAATATCGGGAAAGCTTACGCCAGGATAGCCGCCCAAGCGGCGGCAATAGCGGCGGGGGCGGCAGAGGCAGTTCCGGCGGCAGCAGCTTTGTCATAGGCGGCGGCGCGAATGTGGCCTATGAGGGAGGGAAACAAGAGCAACCGGAGCAGACGGAACAACCGGAACAGCCAGAACCGCCGCAGATCACGTTTGCTGATTTGCCGCAAGCCGCGTGGGCAGAGGAAAGTATTTTATTCCTAGCGCAAAAAGGGATTGTATCAGGCGATGGGGATGGGCGCTTCCGCCCGTTGGACGCCGTTTCGCGTGAGGAGTTTGTTAAACTGCTGCTGGGTGCCGTGGGAATAGAGCCGGCTGATACACCGAGCGGGTTTTTGGATACAGAAGAAGGGGCATGGTATGAGCCTTATTTGTCGGCGGCGCGGGCAGCGGGTATTGTATCGGGGGATGAGAAAGGTGCCTTTGGCGTAGGGCAGGCGATTAGCCGGCAGGATATGGCTGTCATGGCATATCGTGCGCTGCTGGCGGCCGGGATTTCACCGCAGACGGCAGAGGATGCGCTGTTTATGGATGATGCATATATCAGCGGCTATGCAAAGGAAGCGGTATATGCGCTGCGCGGAAGCGGCATTATAAACGGTATGGAGGACGGCCGGTTTGCACCGCAGGACGGCGCAAACCGCGCACAGGCCGCCAAGGTTGCCAGCGGCCTGCTGCAATGGAAGGAACGGGGGAATGTGCAATGATAAGATGGAACAAAGGCGTAAGTTTCCTGCTGGCACTTGCAATGCTGCTGTTGCCCGTGCCGTATGTTCCCGGCGTTATAGCGGCAGGGGAAGATACGGCAGAAGAACTGCCGCTGGATGAGACGGCAGATTATTTAAAATTGCTGGCGTTGGGGATTGTTGAGGAAGATGACGATCTGATTTACGAAGATACCATCAGCCGCGGGAGGTTTTTGGCGTATATCATCCGGATGTGCGGCTACAGCGGAGCTGTTGTCACGGGTAGTACGCCTAACCCGTTTGTTGATTTGGACGCAAACAACTTCTATTATGGGGAGGTTTTGGCTGCTTACCAGATTGGGCTCATCAGCGGGGCCGGGGATGCGTTGGTACGGCCGGATGATCCGGTTACCCTTGCCGAGGCGGCTAAAATACTGGCTGGTGCGCTGGGTTATGGCGAATACTGTGAGGCAAAAGGCGGATATCCCAGCGGTTATTTAGCGGTGGCGGCGCAGTTGGGCCTGCTTGGCGGGGATATTACAGATACGATGACACCAGCACAGCTTTTGCCCATCCTGTTAAAAACATTGGAAACTGATTTGTTCCAAATTGACCAGATGTGGATGGAAGACGGGGGGTTATCTTTTACTTATGAGAACCGGCCGGGGCAAACTTTGCTCAACCGGGCGCTAGGGGTAACTTATGAAACAGGGGTGCTGGATTCTAACGAATATACATCGCTTTACGGTTCGCGGGAAGCTGGCAATGGCATAGTGTGTATAGACGGGGTATCCTATCGGGTTGGCAGTACGCAGGCAGGGGGACTGTTGGGGTACAGCGTCGAGTTTTATTATCAGACAGAGGGCGGCAGCCGGCTATTGCTGTACATTGGCATGGAAGGGCAAAAAAATGATGTCACTGTGGTGCGGGACAAGGAAATTGGTATGGAAGAAACTACAGAAACCCAATTTGTCTATTTCCTGGATACAGGACGCGAACAAAAGCTTCAGATATCCCCTGCAGCTTCACTGCTTATGAACGGCGGGTTAGACAGCTTATCCAAAGAAAAGCTGTGCCCGGAAAATGGTACGGTGACGCTCATTGACAACAACGGTGATGGTATGATTGAGGTGGTGAAAGTAGATAGTTACCGCGTTTTGCGGGCAAACGTCATATCTGACCGGGATTATACCATTACAGACGCTATGGGCGGAGCACCGGTTACCATTGATCCTGCAGATTCGGATTATGATGTGGTTATTATCCGCAATGGGGAACCCGCAGATTTTGATAGTATCGCAGAAGATGATATCATTTCTTATGCAGAATCGGCAGGAAATGTAAAAAACATCAAACGTCTTGAAATTTCGTCCAAAACCATCAGCGGTATGGTAGAAGAAACAGAAAAGGACGCGATAACCATTCATGGTACTTCCTACCCGGTTGCAAAGACGGTGGCGGTCAATGGGCTGCTTGGCACAACCGGCGTGTTTTATCTCGACCATACCGGCCGGATTGTGGACTGGGAAGGTGCGCCAGATGTCGTTTACGGCTATTTGGAGGGTATAGGCAGGACGTCAGAACTGGATCATCCTGTATATGCACATATCTTCACCGAAAATAACCGCTGGGTGATTTTGGCGTTTGCCGAAAAGGTTTCTTTGAATGATACTTCTGTTAAAAAAGAAGCTGTTTTGTCACTGCTGGGCAGCCAGCCGGCACAATACAGGCAGCTTATCACCTATACGGTCAATGCAGATGGGGATATCAACAAGCTGTGGACTGCCAAAAAAGAAGGAGAGGATTTTGACGCTTGGAGCGGTACAGAGGAAGCTTTGATAGAGGCGGGGACCTTCCGGCTGTCTCGCACCATTGCGTCTGCCTCTTATCGGTCTGCCAGCCGCTCATTTAACGGGCAGGTAAGTGTTTCCAGCGACGCGAAATTGTTTATAGTCCCCGACCAGGATGCTGACGGCAATATGCCGTATGATGAATTTAGCGTGATGTCCGCCAGCGGGTTAATTGCAGACCGGACCTATACCAATATCCAGGTTTATGATATGAATGAGAGCGGTGTTTCGGATATTTGCGTACTCACGGGCAGCGGTGTGTCAAAATCGGTGTACGATCGTTCCAACCTGTTGATTGTGGGAGGGGTTACCACCATTATGGTTCAGGAAGGCGAGGTGGTCCCCGCATTGCGCATCTGGTATGGGGATGAGAAGGTCAGTGTCCCGCTTGCAGATGAAACGGTGGTCCCGTCTGCCGGCGGCTTGCAGGAAGGGGATGTCATCCAATGCGCGTTTGATGCAGATGGGAATATCAGCGCTGTCATGAAACGGTTTGATATGGCAAATGGTCTGGAACAGGCATTTATGACCGGTGGTATTTATGCAGGTGCAACCTTTGCGGCCGGTACTATCCGCAGCTATGACAGCGATACGCAGACAGTGCTGTTTGACAGCGGCGACCCGTTTGTATTCAGTTCCACAGGCCTGGGGAATGTGTATGTTTATGATACGGAACGCAATCGTGTGGAACGGGGGACGGCCGCCGATTTGCAGGAAGGGGAATATGCGTTTGTGCGGTTGCAGTATTTGCAGGCCAAAGATGTGGTGATTTATCAGTAAAAGCAGTATCGGCGCTTCCGATAGTCGGCTATGGATTTTTTGTATTTGACTTTCGCTTCTTCCAGACATACAATAGAACAAACAAAAAAAGGAGGCGGAAGACATGGTGGGTACGCTGTTTGACGGCGGTGCAATTTTTCTAGGGGCGGTGCTTGGCCGAATGTTCCGGCGTGTTTTACAGCGGGTCCCGCACCGTTCCTGTTTTCAAATCTTAGGGGTCGCGGTTTCGGTGATGGCCATCACCGGCCTTTGCACCAGTATGCTCCAGCCGGATAACCAGGTGTTGAGCAACCATCATTTGACGGCGATTATGTTAAGCTTTATTGTTGGTGCAATTGTCGGGGAGCTGTGCAGGCTGGAAGCGCGCACAGAAGCGCTGTCTGCCAGGCTGGAAGGAAAGGCGGCTGGCGGCGCAAACCTGATGGCGGCGTTTTTCAGCGGCAGCATCTTTTTTATCGTTGGCGCCTTGCAGCTGACAGGGCCTGTGAACAGCGCACTGCTGGGGGACAACAGTGCGCTGTTTACCAAAGCGGTGATTGACTTTCCGTTTGCAGTGGTCTTTGGGGCGGCATTTGGGCTGGGCACCGCGCTTTCTGCAATCCCCGTCATGCTGGTGCAGATATTGATAGGCCTGTTTGCCAAAAGTTTGGCGCCGGTTCTGACTTCCGGCGCGGTATCGCAAATCAATGCGGTTGGGTATATCATCTTGCTGTGCCTGGGGCTCAATTTGCTGTTTGACCGCATTGTGAAAATCAATACGGTCAATTTGATCCCATCGGTGGGTGTTGTACTGTTATTCCATGTACTGCTGGGGGAATAGGGAGGAATGGTTTATGACATTGCAGCAGTGCAGGTATGTTTTGCAAATTGTGCGGGACGGTTCATTTTCAGCGGCAGCTAAGTCGCTCTATATTTCCCAGTCCAGCCTTTCCGCGGCGGTTATGGATTTAGAGCGGGAACTGGGGATCCGGTTGTTTGAACGTTCCAACCGGGGCGTGACGGTAACCGGGGATGGTATGGAATTTATAGGATATGCCCGCCAGCTTGTTTCACAGGCGGATATCGTGCGGGAACGGTATAGCCGGCAGGCGTGGGAATCGCGGTATTTTTCGGTTTCTACCCAGCATTATGACTTTGTAGCGGAAGCGTTTGTCACTTTCATAAGCCGGCAGCCAGACGGGTGTTACAGTTTTTCGCTTAAGGAAACACGCACCTGCGAAGTGATTGAAGATGTAAAAACCTTTAAAAGCGAGCTGGGTATTTTAAAAGTAGATGATGTATCCGGCCGGTTTATGGAACATTTGTTTAAAAACAATGGGTTATCCTTTTATCCGCTGCTTGCGGCCACCTCTCATTTGTTTGTCGGGATACATCATCCGCTCTCAGGCCATGCGAGCGTAACCAAAAAGGAATTTTCCGATTATCCGTATATTACCTATGAACAGGGGGAACGGGATGCCGCGCCCTTTTCAGAGGAGCTGTTTGAGCCGTTCAGCAACCGCAGGAATCTGCGGATTGATGACCGGGCGACGCTGATGAACCTCCTGCTGGATACCGATAGCTGTACAGTGGGTACCGGTATCATGGCTTCCAAGCTCAACAATGGGTCAATCGCTGCCATTCCTATTGAGGATGCGCAGACCTGTAAAATTGGGTATTTGGTACGGGAAGATATAGAACTTACCGATACGGCAGAACAGTTTATTCAAATTTTAAAAGATACGGTGCATACAACAGTGTGTGAAGCATAAAAACCCCCTGCCCGGGAGACCGGGCAGGGGGTTTTTATGGTAATAGGTTTAAGTGCTCCAACAGAATTTTTAGGCCGATTCCAATGAGGATGATACCGCCGAACAACTCCGCCTTATTTTTGAATGTTTCCCCGAATTTGCTGCCAAGCTTGACGCCGGCTGCCGAAATGATAAAGGTCGTCAGCCCGATGGAGCATACGGCGGGGATGAGCTGCACCTGCAAAAAGGCAAAAGTGACGCCCAGCGCCAGCGCGTCGATGCTGGTTGCAACCGCTAACACCAGCATATTCCGTGAGGAAAGGGAAGCATCCGGACAGGTTTCTTGTTTTTTCGATAGGGCTTCTACTATCATTTTCATTCCTAAAAAGGCCAGCAGGGCAAAGGCAATCCAGTGGTCAACAGCGGTAATTAGGGCGCGGAACTGTACGCCTAAAAAATATCCGGCCAACGGCATCAGCGCCTGGAAAATGCCAAACCACAGCCCAACCCACAGGCAGTGTTTGAGTTTTACGCCGCGCAGGGCAAACCCTTTGCAGATTGCCACCGCAAATGCATCCATAGAGACGCCGACAGCCAACAGTAATAATTCTAAAATTCCCATTTGGGTTATCTCACACCTTTTTCGTTGTTTGTTCCAGCAAATTGCAGATGTCCGCGGCTGCTTCCCGGTTGACCCAACGGTGCTGCGCCGCTGCCATGCGTTGCGCAGTTTCCCTGTTTTGCAGCTTACGGACGGCGTTTGGGAGCTGTTCTGGCTGTTCAACCAGTAAACTCATGCCGTGCTGTGCAAAAAAGGTTGCATTGTGTGTTTCGCAGCCGGGGATAGGCGATATATGGATAAGCGGGATGCCAGATACCGCCGCTTCGGTGGAAGACAGGCCGCCTGGTTTTGTGATAAAACAGTCACAAGCTTTGAGGTATCCAGACATCTTTGAGGTACTTTCCAATACTCTGACCTGATGGTTTCCTGCATATATAGAACGCAGCGATTGATACAGCCGCTGATTTTTTCCGCAGACTATAATTAAACCATAATTTCCCTCTTCCGTCAAGAAGTTTTGCAGCGATTTTGCCGCCGCGGCCAGTTTGCCGGCCCCTATGCTGCCTCCCGACAGCAAAAGATAGTGGTTTTGCGGCTGCAAACCAAGCTGGGCACATGCGTTTTCCCGGCTTTGCTGTGCGCGGAATGCAGCCCGCACGGGAATTCCATAGGCACGTATTTTTGCCTCGGGGATATGGCGCCTGGAAAATTCGCCGGCTAATGCGGGCGATGGGATGATATACCAGTCACAGTCAGTTTCTTCTGTAAATGGGATGCAAGTGTAGTCGGTAGCTACCAGCATGGTTTGCGGCAGCGATGCTTTTGGCAAATGGGCCAGCATTTGCGCCGGGAATAGATGCGTCATCACAATGGCGTCAAATGGATGTTCCTTTAAAAAACGCTGCATTTGCGATGCCATCTTCCCGTTTGCCCAGTAGACGGGGGAACGGACAGGCAGCTTTCGGTATTCTTCGCCAAGCGAGTAGAGCAGCCCAAAAGATTTGGGGGACCGCTGTACCAGCCGAATATAGGAATTTCCCACATATGCCGCGGTATGTTTGCCGGCAAGCTGGAACGGGTCTAAAAAGGTGACGGCATGCCCGCGCTGTTCCAATTCTTCTGCAATGGCCTTGCCCGCAGTATTGTGCCCGCCGCCTGTTCCGCACGATAATATCATTACTTCCATATGGCATCCACCTTACAAGCTGCCTTTTTTTCCGGGCAGGACAGGAGTTTTCCCAGTACAATTGCGGCGATCAGCGCAAACCCGATGGTGATGGGCGGGAATAGGGCAAGCGGGATCATGCCGGCCGTGCAGACCAGATAGGTAATGATGGTCCTGTGATAATTGGGCGTGATTTTGACAATCAGGGAAAAGAATAAAAAGGTCCCTGCCAAGAGCAGCAGGGGACGTACTTCAGGCAGTAACCCCAGCAGGCATCCAAACGTTACAGCAATGCCTTTTCCGCCGCGGAACCGGTGGAATACAGGGAAAATATGCCCTAGGACTGGCGCCGCCATCACAAGGGAAATGCCGCTTGACAGGGGGGAGCCGTACAGGTATAAAAATACCGGCAAAAACCCTTTGAGCAAGTCGCAGCACAAGGTCAGTACACCGCATAGGAACCCGCCGTACTGGAAAGCGTTAAAAGTACCGGGGTTTTGGTCTGATTCTTTTTCCGGCAGGATTTCTTTTCCAAAAAGCCATCCGAAGTAGCGGGCGAACAATAGGCTGCCAGATAGGTAGCCGCAGCCTGCAAACAGCAGCGTCCTCCCCATATCCCTCACTCCTTTTTTGCTGTCAGAAGTTTGAAAATAAAATCTATTGAAATCATACGCTGCTTATGATACAATAGAACCACTTATTATATTATATGGAAGTATTAAATGATGACATATTTTTTATTACATCATACCACGGAATTGCAAATCTGGCAAGTATATAGTTTTGCGCTGGGTGAAAAAGAAGGCCGGGATGGATGATGGCTTGGATGGAGGAATGTTGGTGCAGCCACAAAAACGAAAGAAATTCTATTTTCTTATTTATTTTTTACAAGGTATGCTGGTAGGTACCGGCGCAATTTTACCCGGCGTCAGCGGCGGTGTGCTTTGTGTTGCATTTGGCATCTACGAGCCTATGATGGAATTTTTAAACCACCCGTTTGTGTCTTTCCGCAAAAAATACCGGTTGTTTATTCCGCTGCTGCTGGGCGGGATGGTTGGTTTTGTCCTGTTGGCGAAAGCGGTGGAGTGGTTTTTGGCGGTATCTGCAACGGCGGCGCTGGCTCTGTTTTCTGGTTTGATATGCGGGACAGTGCCGGGGCTTTTGAAAAAATCGGCGGCCATTGGGCAGAAAAAAGGCTGGAATTGCTTTATTATCACATTAATTGCTTCCTTTACCTTTTTTCATTTATTGGAAGCTGGCATTGGCGGCGCTATTGTGCCAAATATGTGGTGGTACCTGTTTTGCGGGTTTGTCTGGGGGTTAAGCATGGTTATCCCGGGCCTGAGCTCATCGTCTATCCTGCTGTTTATGGGATTGTATCAGCCCATGGCGCAAGGGATCGGCAATTTGGATTTTATGGTTTTAATCCCGCTGGGGATTGGCTTTTTGGCTACTATCGCAGCGGCTTCCCGGCTGGTGAATTATTTGCTGCAGCACTATGCGGCGGCAATGTCCCGCATCATTTTGGGGTTTGTGATATCTTCTGTTTTAATGATTACGCCGACGGCATTTGCCGGGCCGGTACAGCTTTTGATTGGGATAGGGTGTTTTGCAGGCGGGTATCTGCTGTCATGGTGGATGGACCGTTCTAAAAAAGAGTGAGATTGAGCGTATGACAATTTGGCGTTCTTTTGTAATTTTCCGCTATTTTTTGCGCAGGTGCTTGACAAAATCTGCGTTTCATACTACGATACTATCGGGTATATGAAAAAGTTGATAATATCCGTATCATGTGCCGCACACAGCGGGTGGCTGTGCGCGGTGAAAAGGGAACCGGGTGGGAATCCCGGGCGGTACTGCCGCTGTATGCGTCAGAAAGCTGCATGCCTGACAGCGAAAGCTGGCCACTGGGGGACTGGGAAGGCTGGGTATGGCGGCGGGGGATTGTACATCCTATATGGCGCGAGCCAGAAGACCTGCATGAATGTTGCGCCGCCTTGTTTTTCATTGTTCAGGCATGCGTGATAGCTTTTTGTAAAAAGTACGGGAGAGCAGGAATACAGCTGTGTTGGCCAATTTTTGCCGCACAGCTTTTTTGTGCTGTCTTTGCGGCGGGGAAATGGGGGATGGCAGATGAAATATATGGGAAAACGCTTATTTTGTGCGGCGCTCGGGCTTCTTTTGACGGTTTTGAGTTTGCCGGTATCTGCGCAGGATACGGATTTCAATTTGCTGGATACGGTGTACAGGGATGTGGCGGCATATCTCTGCCGGCAGGTACCGCAGCCGCAGGTGGGGTCAACCGGGGGCGAATGGACGGTATTGGGGTTAGCCCGGAGCGGTTTTCAGGTGCCGGAAGGATATTTTGAAGGCTATTACCAGGCGGTGGAGTCATATGTGACAGAACACGGCGGACAATTGCATAGCAGGAAATATACCGAATATTCCCGCGTGATTTTGTCGCTGACCGCCATTGGGAAAAACCCTGCCGATGTGGGCGGTTATAACCTGTTAACCCCGCTGGGCGATTATGATAAAACCATTTGGCAGGGTATCAACGGCCCAATCTGGGCCCTGCTTGCGTTGGATAGCGGCGGGTATGCGGTGCCGGAGAACCCAGATGCCCAAACACCCGCGACGCGGGATAGGTACATAGCGCGGATTTTGGATTACCAACTGCCGGACGGCGGCTGGTCGCTGCTTGGCAGCAGCGCAGACGGGGATATCGTTTCCGACCCGGATATTACAGGGATGGCGTTGCAGGCGCTGGCTCATTACCAGGATCGCGCAGAGGTGGCCCAGGCGATTGAACGGGCACTGGATGGCATGTCACAGCGGCAGCGGGCGGACGGCGGGTATGAGAGCTGGGGAATGGCAAATTTGGAAAGCTGTGTCCAAATGCTGGTGGCGCTGTGCGAACTGGGCATTCCCTATGATGACGCCCGGTTTGTCAAAAACGGGACGACCATGCTGGATAACCTTTTAAGCTATTATGTAGCTGGGGCGGGATTTTCGCATATGCCAGACGGCAAGACGGATTTGAAAGCAACAGAACAGGGTTTTTACGGATTGGTTGCTGTCCGGCGGCAGCTAGAAGGGAACCCGCCGCTTTACCAGATGGATGATGTGATGCCGGATTCCGGCCCGATTGGGCAACAGCATGCAAGGCTGGCTGTACATCCAGATGTGCAGGTGCCGGCATTGATAAGTCCGGGCAAAACCTTTCCCGATATTGTATCGCATCCAGAGCAGGCAGCCATAGAAACGCTCGCTGGGCGCGGGATACTCGATGGGATGCCTGACGGGATGTTTGCACCGGACAATACGATGACCCGTGCGGAATTTGCCGCCGTCATCGTGCGTGCGCTAGGGCTGCCGGTAAAATTGGGCGGCAAGTTTGCCGATGTACCGGCAAACGCCTGGTATGCGGAAGCTGTTGATACGGCGTCTGCGTACGGCATTGTCACGGGTGTTTCGGATACGGCATTTGTACCGGACGGCACCATTACGCGCGAAGAGGCCGCGGCCATGGTGTCGCGCGCTGCGGTGCTCTGCGGTTTGGATACCGGCATGGAGCTTGCGGCCGCGCGGGATGTTTTAGCTGGTTTTATCGATTATATCACAGTATCTGATTGGGCTTTTATACCGCTGGCCGTTTGTTATGACAAGCATTTGCTGCCAGATGATGCCATAGAAATTTTGCCCAAACAGCCGGTTACCCGTGCAGAAATCGCACATATGATTTATCAATTGCTGCTGGGGACGGCGTTGCTGTAAAGGAAGGGGCGGCATATGAAAAAGTATCAAACAAAGTTGATGGCAGGCGCCGCGGTTGCAGCGGTACTTGTTTTGGCGTTTTGGTGGGGCGGGAATGCGCCCGGCTTGCACGGATGGGATCCTTCGCCGCAAACCGCAGTTTCCGATAGCGGTGTGCAGCCGGCTGTTACGCCGGATATTGTACCTAAGGCTGCGGATGTTTTACCGGTTCAAGAGGGACCGCTGCAAGAGGAAAGGCAAGCAGATGCAGAAGCGGGTTCCCCTGCTGATGATAATATGACGCCGCCTGCACGGCAAAAGGCGGATGATGCCCAGCAGACGGCTGGTTCTGCCAATGGCAGTATGGCTGGCAAACAGGAAGGGGCTTCCTATCCCCAGGCGGAACAGCAGCAACCAGACAATGCCATGCAGTCCCAGCCGGCGGCTTCCCCTGAGCCAGATGCCAGCCCCGCGCCAATTGCCCCGCAGGCAGTAACCATAACAGACCAGGCCAAAACTTGTACATTGTCGGTGCGGTGCGATACCGCCCTTAGCTACCTTTCTGCATTGGCGCCTGAAAAACAAGGGATTGTGCCTTCAGACGGTATTTTATTCCCCGAGCAGACGGTTACTTTTTACGAGGGGGAGACGGTGTTTCATTTGCTGCTGCGGGAAATGAAAAAACATAACATCCATATGGAGTATGAGAATACGCCTCTTTTTAACAGTGCTTTTATTGAAGGGATTGGCAACTTGTATGAGCTGGACTGCGGCGAACTTTCGGGGTGGATGTACCGGGTCAACGGATGGTTTCCAAATTATGGATGTTCTCGGTATCAACTGCGCGACGGTGACCGGGTGGAATGGGTGTATACTTGTGATTTGGGTGCTGATGTAGGCGGGTCTTATTCTGCCGGGAAGGGTATGCGCGCCTTTCAGACCTATCATCCTATCGTAAATTTTGTTTATTTTGTGCTTGTCATCGCTTTTTCTATGTGCTTTTTGCATCCGGCCTGCCTGGCAATTTCACTTTTGTGCAGCGTGGTATCTATGGTTTTGCAAAAGGGGAGAGGGGCGATGCGGTTCCAGTTGCTATATATGTTGCCGCTTTTGCTGTGTTCGGCAGTCATCAACCCGGCGTTCAACCATGAAGGGATGACCATTTTGGCTTACTTGCCCAGCGGCAACCCGCTGACGCTGGAATCCATCCTTTACGGTGTTGCGGCGGCGGTTTTGCTGGTTTCGGTTATCAGTTGGTTTTCCTGTTTTAATACGGTTATGACCAGCGATAAATTTGTTTACCTGTTTGGCAGGCTGATTCCATCCATGTCGCTCATTTTTTCAATGGTTCTGCGGTTTGTCCCCCTATTCCAGGCGCAGGCAAAGGCGATCTCCCGTGCGCAGCGGTGCGTTGGGCGGGATATTTCAAACGGGAGCCTTTGGCAGCGGGCCAAACATGGGTTAACTATATTGTCTATCCTGGTGACCTGGGCGCTGGAAAATGCTGTGGAAACGGCCGACAGCATGAAAAGCCGCGGCTATGGCCTTCCAGGCCGGACAGCGTTTTCCATTTATGTGTTTGACAGGCGGGATGCCGCTGCATTGGCTTGTATAGGGGTGTTGGGGGTATATGTGATTGCCGGCAGCCTGCTGGGCGGTATGTCTTTTCAATATTTTCCTTCATTGGCAAGTGCGGGCATTACCCCTTATCGTATGAGCGTTTTTGGCGCTTATTTTGTTTTGTGCAGTATGCCGATATTTTTTGAGTTGCGGGAGGGCCGGACATGGAATGCTATCGCATCGAACATTTGAATTTTACCTATCCAAGCCAGGCTGCTCCGGCGTTGGCAGATATTTCGCTTACTGTTCCACAGGGGCAGTTTATAACCTTTTGCGGTAAATCAGGATGTGGGAAATCCACTTTGCTCCGGCAGTTAAAATCAGTGTTGGCGCCGCATGGCACATGCACCGGGGAAGTGTATTTTCATGGCCGGCCGCTTTCTCAAGTAGACGCGCGGACACAAAGTGCGGAAATCGGATTTGTGTTGCAGAGCCCAGATAATCAGATTGTTACCGATAAAGTATGGCACGAACTGGCGTTCGGGCTGGAAAGCCTGGGGTGTTCCACATCGGAAATCCGTGCCCGCGTGGCGGAAATGGCTTCATTTTTTGGTATCCAAACATGGTTTCACAAAAAAGTAAACGAGCTGTCTGGCGGGCAGAAGCAGTTGCTTAATTTGGCGGCAATTATGGTTATGCAGCCATCTGTCCTCATTTTGGACGAGCCAACTAGCCAATTAGACCCCATTGCCGCACAGGATTTTTTGGATACCGTTCAAAAAATTAACCGGGAGCTGGGGACTACCATCCTTTTGACAGAACAGCGGCTGGAGGAGGCCTTCCCAATGTCTGACCGGGTGGTGGTGATGGACGGCGGGCGTGTGATTGCTGATGGCGCCCCACGCACAGTGGGGGAACGGCTCAAGGCGCTTGGACACGATATGTGTGCGGCGCTCCCCGCTCCAATGCGGGTATATGCAGGGATTCCCAGCTGTGCCGTGTGCCCGGTGACCGTGCGGGAGGGCCGGCAGTGGCTGGAAAAAGTTGCAGCACAACGGCCGTTTTGCCCGGACGCGGTCCCTGCCGTGCCTGTTTTGCCGGATATTGCGCAGCCAGTGCTGGAACTGCGGGATGTTTGGTTCCGCTATGCACGTGATTTGCCGGATGTTATCAAAGGGCTTTCGCTGCGGGTGGCAAAAGGGGAATGGTATGCCATTGTCGGCGGGAACGGTACTGGAAAAACAACTGCATTGTCAATTTTGGGCGGTTTGCAAATCCCCTACCGCGGGCAGGTACGGTTTGCAGGGAAAACGTGTGCAGGCCGGGGCCGCAGGCGCATGGTTATGCTGCCGCAGAACCCGCAGGCGCTGTTTGTGAAAAAAACAGTTGCATTGGATTTGTATGAAATGCTGGAAGGAAGCAAATTACCGCGCGGCGAACAGGATGCAAAGGTCGGCCGGGTTGCAGCGCTATGCGGATTGGAAGGGCTTTTGGAGCGGCATCCGTATGATCTATCGGGCGGCGAACAGCAGCGGGCGGCGCTGGCAAAAGTGCTGCTGCTTGAGCCGGAAATTTTGCTGCTGGACGAGCCGACCAAAGGGCTGGACGCTCATTTTAAGCAAACGCTTGCCCAAATTTTGCACCAGTTGCAGAAAGCGGGCGTTACGGTGATCATGGTGTCGCATGATATTGCATTTTGTGCGGCCCATGCCGACCGGTGCGGTATGTTTTTCGATGGCCGTCTGGTGAGCGAAGGGCATCCCCGTTCCTTTTTTTCCGGCAAGAGCTTTTATACCACGGCGGCCAACCGGATGGCGCGGTCGCTGCTGCCGGAAGCTATTTTGGCAGAGGATATTATCGCGGCTTTTGGAGGCCATCTGCCGGGACAAGAAAATGGGGGGATGGACGGCGGGAGCCGGTTTGAAGTGCCAGCACAGCCGGAACTGGAAATACAGCGCAGGAAAACTGCGCCCTGGACATGGCATAATCTGGCCTGGGGCATAGCGTTTGGCGTATTGTTTTTTTTGACGGTATGGGGGTTTTATGGGAAATATTCTGGCTGGCGGTGGTATTTGGTACAGGCTGCAGCCGCGCTGGAACTGATACTGTGCCTGTCCCGGCTGATACCGCAAAAGCAGTTGGGCGGTACGCAAGTGCAGGCGCCGCGGAATAAGCGGAAACTGCCGCGGCGCACTTGGGCGGCTGCGGCAGTCATAATCGTTGCAGTCCCGTTGACAATTTTTGTTGGGATGTATTATTTGGACGACCGGAAATATTATTTTATCAGCCTGCTGATAATTTTAGAAACCATGCTGCCATTTGTACTTTTATTTGAAGGCCGTAGGCCGCAGGCGCGGGAATTGATGGTAGTCAGCGTGCTATGCGCCATTGCAGTGGCAGGGCGGGTAGCTTTTTATATGCTGCCGCAGT
>CALGRC010000198.1 GCA_937959315.1 uncultured Clostridia bacterium
CCGGCGTATAGGCAATCGACAAATCATCCCGCGTATAGAGCGGCCCCCGGCCCACCACGTCAATTTTCCCTTTCCATTCTGCATGTTTTTTCAATGCTTCTGCTGCATAATCCATTTTGTATCATCCTTTCCTTTTGCCCTTTTATCAAAAACCGGTTAAAATGTAACCGATTGAATCACCGCTTTTAATGCGTCCGCGCTGCTGCACAACTGTCTGGCCTCGGCATCAGTCAAAACTGGCGCAATATCGCGTTCTACACCCCTTGCGCCAACCACGCGCGGCAGGCTTAAGCAAACATCTTCCATCCCATACGGCCCATGTGTAAGGCCTGAAACAGTAAGTACCGAACTGGTATCACGCACCACACAATCACACAGCCGCCGGGTAGCCAGCGCAATCGCATAATAAGTCGCACCCTTTAAACCAATGACTTCCGCCCCCGATTGGCGTACCATCTGTTCCATCTGCATTAAGTCGGTCGGCTTGCATCTCCCCAAATTTTTGCATTCCTGCTCGCAATAAGTATCCAGCGGCATTCCAGCAATGGTAATGAGTGACCATGGCACCACGGAAGTATCCCCATGCTCCCCCAGCACCATAGCGTGTACGCTTTTGGGACTGACTTCCACATGATACGCAATGATAGCGCGCAGGCGGCTGGTATCCAGCAAGGTACCCGTCCCTATCACCTGCGACGGGTCCAGTGATGTACACCGCAAAATGGCATATGTAATGATGTCCACCGGATTGCTGACCACAATATAGATTGCACCCGGCGACCGTCTGGCAACCTCGGGCAGCACACTCTTGATGATATCCACATTCCCCTGCGTCAGGTCAATGCGAGACTGCCCCGGCTTACGGGCGGCGCCGGAAGTGATAACGACAATATCTGAATCGGCCGTATCAGCCGCATAGCCGGCGTGGATATTAACAGGCGGGCAAAAAGCAGTTCCCTGGATGATATCCAGCGCCTCGCCCCTGGCCTTATCCATATTGATATCCACCAAAACAATCTCGGAAGCCATCCCGTCTACCGCCAAAGTATAGGCAATGGTAGCTCCCACATTCCCAGCGCCTAGAATACTAAACTTCTTTCCTTTGTTCATTGCGAACCCCCCAACTGCAAACTACAAGAAATCAATGTATTATTGATACTGTTTGTACAAAATTTTCCGTTTTGCCTTTTATTATAGCACAGGAATGTATCCCAGTCAATGGGAATCAGCAAAGCACAAACAACGATTCAAACAAGCCGTTGACACTCTGAAAAAGGAGGAGTATAATAGGTACGGTGCGAAAAAACACACAATTTGCAACATATCAAATCAATGACATAAAGATAGGTGACAATGGATGGAATTCATTTCGTTTTTAATTGGTTTCCCGTTTGCGGCGGCGATGCTGCTGGCCCTGATGCGGAAAAGCGGGCCGGCACGAAAATACACGCTGTTTACTTTGTGCGCTGTCATCATTGCGGCTGTAGTATATTTTGTATTCGACGACCTTACCGCTGGCGTCAACCGGCTGTACCTGCCTGAAACCGCATGGATTGACCGGCTGATGCTGCTGGGCGAATGGGCGCTGATGGCACTGATTGTCTATGTCAGCTTCCGCCATCGTAAATACTATTGCGCCTTGCTGTCTGCCGCGCAGACGCTGCTGATGACCTATCTGGAGCTGTCGGGGTACACCGCGCTGGAGGGGTATCACATTTTAACCGACCGGCTCACCATCATCATGTGCCTTATCATCGGCATTGTCGGGTGCCTCATCTGCGTTTATGCCATGGGGTATATGAAGGATTATCACGCCCACCACAAGGAATATAAAGACCGGCGCTCCTTCTTTTTTGCCATGTTGTTTGTCTTTTTAGGCGCCATGTTTGGGCTGGTCTTTTCCAACAATCTAACCTGGATTTATTTTTTCTGGGAGATTACCAGCGTCTGCTCGTTCCTGCTGATTGGTTACAACCAATCGGAAGAAGCCATCCGCAATTCCTTCCGCGCTCTGTGGATGAACCTTTTGGGCGGGCTGGGATTTGCGCTGGCCATTGCTTACTGTACCATCCGGCTGGAAGTGATTGACTTAAACCAACTGGTGCAAACGGGCACCACTGCGGCATTTGCGATTGTACCGGTTATCCTGCTGGCCTTTGCAGGGCTTACCAAGAGCGCGCAGCTCCCCTTTTCGGGCTGGCTGCTGGGCGCCATGGTCGCTCCCACGCCCACCAGCGCATTGCTGCACTCGGCTACCATGGTAAAAGCCGGCGTATATCTGCTGCTCCGGCTGTCGCCCGCCCTGTGCGGCAATCTGGCAGGGCTGATGGTCACAACAATTGGCGGTTTTACCTTCCTGGCCACTTCCATGCTGGCCATATCGCAAAGCGACGGCAAAAAGGTGCTGGCCTACTCCACCATTTCCAACCTGGGGCTGATTACCGCCTGTGCGGGCGTTGGCATGCACGAAGCGGTATGGGCAGGCGTACTGCTGATGATTTTCCATGCGGTATCCAAATCGCTGATGTTTTTGTCGGTCGGCGCAGTGGAAAATGTTTTGGGAAGCCGCAACGTAGAAGATATGCACGGGCTGGTGGTGAAATTGCCCGGCCTTGCTTTTGTGATGATTGTGGGGATTGCAGGGATGTTTCTGGCGCCGTTTGGCATGCTCATATCCAAATGGGCGGCTTTAAAAGCCTTTGTGGATTCCAACAGCATCCTGTTGGTAGTATTTTTAATTTTCGGCAGCGCGACGACGCTGTTTTACTGGACCAAATGGCTGGGCTCCCTAGTGGCGGTCCACCACAATTCGGAACGGCTCAAAGATACGACAAAAGGCGGGGAATGGGTTTCGCTCACCGCCCACGCGGTGCTGGTGAGCACATTATGCCTGTTTTTCCCGCTCATTTCCCGGTTTCTGGTTGAACCATTCTTGCAGGATATGTTCCACCAGGAACTGCCCGCCATCATCAGCAGCGGCAATTTACATATCATGGCGTTTATGCTGTGCGCTATTGTCATTTTACCGGTTGCAGTGGGGCTTTTGACCTTTAACAAAAAGAATAAAATCGTCATTTCTTACATGGGCGGCGCCAATACCGGCGACGACCGCTCGTTTGTTGATTCATTCGGCCAAAGCAAACGGATGTACCTTGCCAACTGGTATCTGGATGGTTGGTTTGGCGAGAAAAAGCTGTGGCGTCCATCACTGATTTTGGCTGCTGCCGGACTGATTATATTGATGACTATGGCAATTGGAGGTGCCCTATAATGGTATGGCAAATTGTTTCGGCTGTGCTGTATGTTGTTTTTGCTCCGCTTTTGGGAG
Organism: uncultured Clostridia bacterium; assembly: GCA_937959315.1. Classification (GTDB taxonomy): domain Bacteria; phylum Bacillota; class Clostridia; order UMGS1810; family UMGS1810; genus CALGRC01. Next base: position 3,329 of record CALGRC010000198.1, read on the forward strand.
GCCTGCTGCAGGGCATCGACCGCAAGCTTACCGCACGCCTGCAAGGCCGGCAAGGCCCCCCGCTGCTGCAGCCCTTTTACGACCTGTATAAGCTGTTTTCCAAGGAAGTGGTCGTGGTAAACGATGTACAGGATTTTTTGGTATGGGGGTTCCTCATTTTTATCGTCTTTACCGGCGGGCTGTTCTTTTTCGGCGGCGATTTGCTGCTGGTCTTTTTTGCACTGACATTGGCGGGTATTTTCTTTATTATGTCCGCTTGTTCAGCAAACTCCCCCTACAGTTCCATGGGCGCACAGCGGGAACTTATGCAAATGATGGCGTACGAACCGATGGTATTGTTGGTTGCAATTGGTTTTTACGTAGCAACCGGCACCTTTGCTGTAAAAGACATCGCCACGCTGCATGGGCTGCCAGGCCTGATATACCTGCCAGGCATTTTCGTGGGATTTTTGTATATCCTGTCTATCAAGTTTCGCAAGTCGCCCTTTGACCTGTCCACCTCCCACCATGCACACCAAGAGATGGTACGCGGGCTGACTACCGAGCTTTCCGGCAACATTTTAGCGCTGGTGGAGCTGTCGCACTGGTATGAAAACATCTTTCTGCTCGGCGTAGTGGGCCTGTTTGCAGTAAACGGCACATGGTGGAGCATCTTGGCTGCCGTTGGGATATGTGCGGCGTCTTATTTTCTAGAAATCCTGGCTGACAACGTATTCCCCCGCGTCAAATGGCAGACCATGCTCAAATCTGCCTGGCTGGTAACGCTGGTAGCTGGCGTGCTTAACCTGATGGTCATCGTACTTGTCAAATAGGAGGCTATATATAATGAAGGTATCAAAATCGCCGTGGCTGCTGCACTATGACGGTTCTAGCTGCAACGGCTGTGACATTGAAGTGCTTGCCTGTCTAACGCCGGTCTACGACGTAGAACGGTTTGGCGTCATCAATACCGGCAACCCCAAACATGCCGATATCTTTTTGATTACTGGCGGCATCAACGCACAGAATGCTCCCGTGGTAAAACAAATCTATTCCCAAATGCCCAACCCAAAGGTGGTGGTAGCGGTTGGCGTATGCGCCTGCAACGGCGGGATTTTTAAAGAATGCTACAACATTTCCGGCGGTGTTGACACCATACTGCCGGTTGATATCTACGTTCCCGGCTGTGCTGCGCGGCCGGAAGCCATCATTGACGGCGTAGTAAAGGCCGTGGCGTTGCTGGATGAAAAGCATAAGCAAATGGACGCTGCAAAACGTGCGGCAAAGGAGGCATGAATATGGAACGAACCATTGCCATTGGGCCAGGAAGCCTGGTTCCCGAGGTATTAAACCTGCGGCATGAAGGATACCGGCTCATTCAAATCTGCGCAACCAAGACGGCAGACGGTTATGAGCTGACCTATTCGTTCGGCATGGGCTATGATATGACAAACCTGCGGATGCAGATAAAGCCAGGTACGGAAATCATCAGCATCAGCAATATCTTCCCGCCCGCTTTTTTATACGAAAATGAAATCCACGACCTGTTCGGCATCCAGGTAAACCTGATGACATTGGACTACCAGGGCAATTTGTACCGGATTGAGAAAAAAACGCCGTTTCAATAATATTTGATACGTTTAGGAGGAATGCACCGATGTCTGTCCGCAGCATCGTACCGTTTGGGCCGCAGCACCCTGTGCTGCCCGAGCCCATCCATCTGGATTTGGTTTTAGAAGATGAAACGGTCGTCGAGGCCGTCCCATCCATTGGATTTATCCACCGGGGGCTAGAAAAGCTGGTGGAAAAAAAGGATTTTCAGGAATACGTTTATGTGGCTGAACGTATCTGCGGCATTTGCAGCTTCATGCACGGCATGGGCTACTGCGAAGCCCTGGAACACATCATGGGGGTGGAAATCCCGCCCCGTGCCAAATACCTGCGCACCATCTGGTGTGAAATGTCTCGTATCCACAGCCATTTGCTGTGGCTGGGGCTGCTGGCCGACGCATTTGGCTTTGAAAGCCTGTTTATGCAGTCATGGCGTATGCGGGAAAAAATTTTGGATATGTTTGAATACTCCACCGGCGGCCGGGTTATTTTTTCGGTCAACAAAATCGGCGGCCAGCGCAAGGATATGGACCGCGATATGTTAAACACCTTCTTGCGTGTATTTGCCGATATCGAACGCGACCTGTCGTCGCTGTCCAAAACCTTCCTAGAAGACTACGCCGTTAACAGCCGCTTGAAGGACGTTGGATTTTTAACCAAAGAGCAGGCGCATGATTTAGGCGCTGTCGGGCCGTTTATGCGGGCCAGCGGTATTGCGCTGGACAACCGGAAGCTGGGATACGCGGCCTATCCTGAGCTCGACTTTGAACCCATCACCAGCACCGTAGGCGACAGCTATGCCCGCTGCGATGTGCGAATCCGTGAAATTTTCCAGTCCATCGACCTCATCCGGCAAGCGGCGGCCAAAATCCCTGACGGCGAGGTATCGGTGCCAGTCAAGGGGCTGCCGGACGGCGAATACTTCATGCGGGTGGAACAGCCGCGCGGCGAGGCGATGTATTACGTCAAAGCAAACGGCACCAAATTTTTAGACCGTGTACGGGTACGCACCCCAACTTTTGCAAACCTGCCCGGTATGCTGGAAACGTTAAAGGGCTGCCAACTGGCCGACGTACCCATTTTAATCCTCACCATCGACCCTTGCATCAGCTGTACAGAGAGGTGACTGGATATGAACCTGATGAATTTTAGCAAGACGGTATTTAAAAATTTATTCTCTAGGCCCGCCACCCGTGCCTATCCAGCACAGCAACGGGCATATCCGCAGCGGACGCGGGGGCATATCCAGGTGGACATGGCAGCCTGTGTGCTGTGCGGCTTGTGTGCCAAAAAATGCCCCACCGGCGCCATTGCAGTAGACCGGGCCCAGCAAAGCTGGTCCATTGAACGGTTTGGATGTATCCAATGCGGCTATTGTGTAGAAAGCTGCCCCAAAAAATGCCTTTCTATGCAGCAGCAATACCCGCAGCCCAGCGCACAAAAGCCGGTGGATACTTACACCAAACCCACTTTAGAAGAAGGAAGGGAACATCCCCATGCATGAATACCATGAAGCCATCCATATCATTGAACACGCCGTAGAACAGGCGAGGGCCGAAGGAAAATCCAAGGTGACCAAAATTCATCTGGTCATCGGCGACAGCTCCGGCTATTCGGGCGACAGCATCCGTATGCACTTTGAAGACGCAGCCAAGGGCACCATCTGCGAAGGCGCGGAAATCTGCGTACAAGAGGTCAAAACAATGCTGCGCTGCCCCAACTGCCATGAGCTGTTTGTGCGCAAGCCCTTTCATTTTGAATGCCCCCACTGTGGTACTGAAGGGGTGCCCAGCGAAGTTGGCAAGGAAATGGCCATAGACCACATCGAAGCGCAATGACCTGGCACATCACCATAACCGGTATGGTACAAGGAGTGGGGTTCCGCCCCTATGTCCTAAAACTGGCACGGACGCTGGGGCTTACCGGTACCGTGCAAAATCGCGGCGGTATTGTACAAATCACTGCCTGCGGTTGGCCGCAGGCGGTAAAAGAATTGGTGCGCCGGGTGCAGGACAGCCCGCCGCCGGGTGCGCAAGTACTGCGCATCTGTACACGGCCGGCAGACGAAAAAGAGACGTTTTCGGGCTTTTCCATTATCCCCAGCAGCGGCAGTTCAGCAGAAATCCCCATCCTGCCGCCCGACCTGCCGCCCTGTAAGGATTGCCTGCGCGAGCTGTCCGACCCGGCCAACCGGCGGTACCGATACCCCTTTATCAGCTGCGCCAGCTGCGGGCCGCGGTACAGCATTATGGACCATATCCCCTATGACCGGGAACATACCTCCATGGCCAGTTTCCCCATGTGCGGCGACTGTGCCCGGGAATATGGCGGCAATGACCGCCGGCGCCATGCGCAAACCATATCCTGCCACAGCTGCGGCCCCCAATTGCTGCTGCGGCTGGACGGCACAACCTATCAAAAAGAACAGGCCCTGCAAACAGCCATAGAACGGTTAGCGTCGGGGGATATCCTGATGGTTAAAGGCGCAGGCGGTTATCAATATATATGCCTGCCCACGTCCGAACAGGCAATTGCACACCTGCGGCTGCTCAAGGGAAGGGAGCAAAAGCCGTTTGCGGTAATGTTTCCGAATATGGATACCCTGCTGGCACATTGCACCCCCACCTCAGAAGAAACTGTCCTTTTAACTTCGCCTGCCCGGCCCATTGTCCTGCTGGAAACTGCACAGGACTTTTTTTGTCCGCAGGTGCGCTGCGGCAGCCAAAGCCTGGGGGCGTTCCTGCCGCCCACACCTCTGCACTGCCTGCTAACTGAAGCATGCGGCCCGCTCATTGCCACCAGCGCAAACGCCAGCGGCCATCCCATGATAACACAGGATGAACAGGCGCTCGGCATACACTCGCCCCATTTGGCAGGCGTGCTCTACCATACACGCCGTATTGCCGTGCCATTGGACGATGCAGTTACCCGGGTCATCTGCGGTGCACCGCAGCTCATCCGCCGCAGCCGGGGCTATGTGCCATTGCCCGTCATGCTGAAAGCATCCAGTCCCGCCCCCATCTTAGCCATGGGCGGCGACTTGAAAGCTGTTTTTTGCCTGGCTGCGGGCAGCCGCGCCTATCTCAGCTCTGACTTTGGCGATATGGGAACGGCAGAAACAATGGAAAATTACCAGCAGGAACTGAAACGTATGCAGCGCCTGCTGCGTATCCGGCCAGCCTATGCTATATGCGACCGCCACCCCAAATACCATACCCATATGCTGGCGCACAGGCAGGGGCTTCCGGTATTGCAGGTACAGCACCACCATGCGCATGTTGCATCCGTCATGGCCGAACACGGATTGGATACCTGCATTGGCGTGGCGTTTGACGGCACCGGATATGGGGAAGACGGCAATGTGTGGGGCGGGGAATTTTTGCTTTGCCGGGGCGCAGGTTCCCAACGGGCCGGATATTTGGAACCAATCACATTGTGCGGCGGCGACAGCGCCATGAAGGACGCCGGCCTAACCGCGCTTTGCCATCGGCATGCAGCCGGGCTGCCATCCGCAGACAGCCGGTTCCCTACCGTATGCGCGGCACTGGAGCAGCAGATACAAACCCACCAAAGCTCCAGTATGGGCCGCTTGTTTGACGCCGTCTGCGCCCTGCTCGGACTGGGAGAACAAAACGGATACCAAGGCCAATGCGCCGCTGCACTGGAAACAGTTGCCGCCAAAGCCAAAGCGGCCGGCATCGCTCCCTACCCATTGGCCATTCCGGTAACACGAAAAAGCGGGTGCTGGCAGCTTGGGCGGATCAGGCTAATACAGGATATAGCCGCCGCATATGAAAGCGGCAGCAACCCCGGCGCGCTGGCATTGGGGTTTCACCTGGCGTTGGCACAGGCGGTTGCAGAGGCCTGCGCGGCCATCCGGGAGCAAACCGGTGAAGCAGCCGTTGCGCTGAGCGGGGGCGTATTTGCAAACCGGCTGCTGACAGAAGCTTGCACAGACCGGCTGGAACAGCAAGGCTTTGCCGTCTATCTTAACCGGCAGGTCCCGCCAAATGACGGCGGCCTGGCGCTGGGGCAGGCGTGGCTCGCAGCAAAAATATTGAGAAAAAAGGAAAACGGAGGTGAACCCGATGTGTGTTGCAATGCCGGGAACCGTGGTTAAACTAGAAGGCAGCGTAGCTACCGTGGATTTTTGCGGAAATACCATCCGGGCAGAAGCAGGCCTGGTACAAGTACAGCCGGGAGACCATGTATTGGTACATGCCGGCTGCATATTGCAGGTTCTGTCCCAACAGGATAATGACGATCTGCTGGAGCTGCTGGCCGACATCGAGGGGCTATGAACCATATCCTTTCTTTTTTATCTGCCTATGACGGCCCGCCTCTGCGGTTTATGGAGGTATGCGGCACCCATACCGCCGCTATATCCCAATCGGGCATCCGCCCCCTGCTGCCGCCCAGTATCCAGCTTATATCCGGCCCGGGCTGCCCGGTATGTGTCACCGTGACCGACTATATTGACAAACTGATCGCCTTAAGCCAAACACATACCATTGTCACCTTCGGCGACCTTCTGCGCGTACCGGGCAGCCAGATGAGCCTAAACGACGCACGGGCGCAAGGCGGCCGGGTACAAATGGTTTACGCGCCTATGGACGCGCTTTCCTTGGCGGAACAGCACCCGGAAACCACCTATGTATTTGCGGCTGTTGGATTTGAAACCACTGCACCGGCCTATGCCATGCTGCTGCAGCACGCAGTGGAACGGGATATCCGCAACGTAAAGCTGTTGGTATCGCTGAAAACCATGCCGCCGGTCATCGCCTGGGTCTGCCGGCATTCCAAAAGGATTGACGGTTTCCTGGCGCCGGGGCATGTCAGTGTTATTACCGGATGCGGACCGTTTGAAAAACTTGCCGCAGACTTCCAAATCCCATTTGCCATAGCGGGCTTCGACGCGCCGCAGCTGCTGGCCGGCATTTATACGCTTGTCAAACGGCAGGGCAAGCCAGGCGTAGTCAATTTATACAAAAGCGCGGTTGCCAAAGAAGGGAACCCGGCCGCCCGCAGCGCGGTAGAACGGTTTTTTATCCCCTGCAACGCTGCCTGGCGCGGCATGGGGGTCATTCCACAATCAGGCCTGGCACTGCGCCCGGAATTTTCCAGGTTTGATGCTGGAAGCACAGGGCTTATCCGCGATACAGCATATAACCCCGCCTGCCGCTGCGCGCAGGTTCTCATCGGTTCGGCCCAGCCATGCCAATGCCCGCTGTTTGGGCGCGTTTGTACCCCACAAACCCCGCAGGGCGCGTGTATGGTATCAATGGAAGGGAGCTGTTACCATCACTTTATCAGCCAAGGAGGGAATCCCATATGACCATCACGATGGCGCACGGCGCCGGCGGTAAAGCCACCAGTGAATTAATTGCCGCAATCTTTGCCAAACACTTTTCCAATCCCATTTTAAACCGCATGGAAGATGCCGCAGTGGTACCGGGCAGCAGCCGGATTGCCGTTACCACTGACAGTTTTGTAGTCACGCCGCTATTTTTCCCTGGCGGCGATATTGGCCGCCTGAGCATTTGCGGCACAGTCAACGATCTTGCAGTAAGCGGCGCTGTTCCGAAATATATTACCTGCGGCTTTATTTTAGAAGAAGGCGCGGACAGCGCAGCGCTGGAGCAGATTGCGGCTTCCATGGCCCAAACCGCTGCACAAGCCGGGGTAACCATTGTGGCTGGTGATACCAAGGTGATTGAGGGCAGCGGCGGTATCTATATCAATACTTCCGGCGTGGGGTTTGTTCCGGACGGCATATCCATTGGCGCAGCCAACTGCGCCGCAGGGGACGCTATTTTAGTGTCCGGCCATCTAGGGGATCATCATGCTGCCATTCTCAGTGCGCGCATGGGAATTGAAAACCAAATCAAAAGCGATTGTGCGCCGCTGAACGAAATGGTCTCTGCCCTGCTTTGTGCCGGCATCCAGGTCAAAGCGATACGCGACGTTACCCGCGGAGGACTCGCAACCATTTTGCACGAATTTGCCAATGCCTCCGGCTGCGGCGCGGCCTTACTGGAAGAAAACTTGCCGGTTTCAGACAACGTGCGGGCGTTTTGCGGCATTTTGGGGTTAGACCCGCTTTACATGGGCAACGAAGGCAAGCTTTGCCTCGTTGTTGCACCAGAAGATACCCAAACCGCCCTTTCCGTTTTGCAGTCAAACCCCTACGGCAGGCAAGCTGCAATTGTTGGTTATATGACCGAACAAGCAGAACCGCCTGTTGTTATGAAAACCGCTATTGGAGGTACGCGGGTTGTATCCCCGCTCTATAGCGAGGGCCTGCCGCGCATTTGTTAAATATGGCAAAGCCCGCTTTTATCAATTTTATTATCCATCCAGCGCATTATAAAATGCGCGGAACGCCGATGGCAATGCGATATGACGGGCAAACGCTTCTTTAGTCACCCATTCAAATGCCTCCGGCTGGTTGGCACACTCCACAAAAAAGCCAGTCATATGCCACTCCACATGCGTAAAAATATGCCTTGCCCCAATGGATTTTTTCAATTCCGCCGCCTGTACCCCCCAATGTTGCAACGGCTCATTGAAGGTTTCAGCAGTATAGACACCCAAAACATTTGGAAATTCCCACAGCCCCGCTAAAAGCCCGTGATCTGGCCGCCTGCATACAGCTATCCGGCCGCCGCAGGTCAGGATAAATACCGTCCGTTCCTCTATCCGGCGCGCTTTTTTCGGGGCTCTCACCGGGAATTGCAAGACGGTGTTGCCGTGATATGCCCTGCATAAAAATGCAACCGGACACACGTTGCATTTAGGCGCGCCGTTTGGTACGCAAACAGTTGCGCCAAGCTCCATCAGTGCCTGGGTAAATGCGCCGCACCGCCCAGGCGGATAAATATCCCGCAATAAACCGGTGACATGGTTTTTGGTCTGTTGTTTTAAAATATCTTCGCAGCTCTCAGTAATACGCGCCCATACCCGCAGCACATTCCCATCTACCGCCGGCGTAGGCATGCCATAGGAAATAGAACAGATGGCGCCGGCAGTATATGCGCCAATACCAGGCAGCGACAATACCTCGTGATAATTTTTAGGAAATTCTCCACCATAGCGTTCCATGATAACTTGTGCCGCTTTGCCCATATTCCGCACCCGGCTGTAATAACCCAGCCCTTCCCAAAGTTTGTAGCGCTCATCGTCAGAAGCTGCCGCCAGATGCGCCACATCAGGCAACGCAGCTAAAAAACGCTCAAAATAAGGTTTCACCGCTTCCACCCGCGTCTGTTGCAGCATGATTTCCGACACCCATACCCGGTAGGGGGAAGCGTCTTCCCGCCAAGGCAATACCCGCGCATGGCGGCGGTACCATTGCAGCAGCGGTTCTACAATGGACGGCAGGGCTCCGCGCTGTGCCTGCATAGCCGCCTGCATCCGTGTAAAGCACTTTTGATATAAAGGCAGCATATGCGTTTCATGGCATATCGTTTCCAGCGATGTTTTTGTAACCCACATCACCCCGCTGTTTTCTTCAGGACAAGTGCGAATCGGCAGCCCATCCGGCGCATAAAACCCATAGGTCACATTGCAATGGGTATGCGCAGGCACTTGTTTTCCCCGCCGGCTATGCGAAGGGACTGGCAGCAGATCAACCGACAGTATCCCGCCCACCGGATATACTTCCTTCAACCCGGTTTCCTCTGCAATTTCCCGCAAACAGACAGCCATCAAATCCGCTTCACCATCTGCATGCCCGCCTGGCAGGCTCCAAGCGCGGTAAATATTGTGCTGCACCATCAGCAGCCGTTCTGCGCATGCGTCAGTTATCACTGCTGATACCGTGATATGTAACATATCCTCTCTTGACAGGGAACCATTTTCCCATGCGGCAACCGCTTCCCTTTCCGCATCGCCCTGCGGGCGGTAATTTCCCAAATCCTTCATCTATGCACCGTTCCTTTCTTATTTCAATAGTATACCACGCCGGATAACCGTTTGCAAAGAAAAAAATCCCGGTTTCACCCACCAAAAAAGCAGGCAAACCGGGATTTCCCAGCCTGAATCAGGCTATGTTAGTCATTGTTCTGATTGTTATTGTTGTTGTTCTTGTTCTGGTTGTTATTCTTGTTCTGGTTGTTATTTTTGTTCTGATTGTTTTTATTCTGGTTATTGTTCTGATAGTTGTTTTCCATGGCTGATTTCCCCCCTTTCACATTTGATTCGCTACTAGTATGAACATCACCAAACAGTTTTATACCATAAAAATTCAGCACGCGAAAAACCGTATAAATCCATAAATAGCGCAAAAAATAGAAAAACAAGGCACAATTTAAGAAAGGAATCTTATGCTATGCTGCTTATCAAAAATGGAATGATAAAACCTATGGCCGGCGCAGATATCGCGCATGGCTGTATTTTGGTGCAAAACGGAAAAATTAAATCAGTTGCCCAGCGCATAGAACCGGCCAGCGAATGCAAAATATTGGACGCCCAAGGATGCTGGGTCATGCCCGGCATCATTGAAGCGCACTGCCATATTGGCATTACCGAAGAAAAAATGGGGATGGAAGGAAACGACTGCAATGAAACCATGCAGCCCATTACGCCATATCTGCGTGCAATCGATGCGGTAAACCCGATGGATTCGGCATTTTTCAATGCCGTCCGCGCAGGTATTACCTCAGTTATGGTTGGCCCCGGCAGTTCCAACGTTGTAGGCGGGCAATTTTTATTTATGAAAACAAGCGGCCGGAATATTGACGATATGGCGATACTCGCCCCAGCCGCTATGAAAGTGGCCTTTGGCGAAAATCCCAAAACCAATTATAGTTCTATGAATGCCGTCCCCTCCACCCGTATGTCGGTTGCCGCCCTGCTGCGGCAGGAACTGGCCGCTGCAACAGCCTACCGCACAAAAAAAGAAAATGCACAAAAAAACGGCGATACATTTGAACCTGATTTTACCAAAGAATGCTGGCTGCCAGTACTGGAACGCCATATCCCATTAAAAGCGCATGTCCACCGTGCCGACGACATCCAAACGGCCATCCGGATTTCCAAAGAATTCCACTTAGATATGACGCTTGACCATTGCACAGAAGGGCATCTGATTGCCAGCCATATCAAAGCATCCGGATTCCCGGCCATTGTCGGCCCATCCATAGCCTCCCGCAATAAAATCGAAGTGCGCAATATGGATTTCAAAACCGCCGGATTGCTTCATAAAGCCGGTATTACAGTAGCCATTACCACCGACCATCCGGTATCGCTGATACAATACCTGCCCATTTGCGCAGGCCTTGCCGCCCGCGAAGGGCTTGGCGTAGAAGAAGGGCTGCGCGCTATTACCATAAACGCGGCCAAAATCTGCCGGACTGATCACCGCGTAGGCAGCCTGGAGCCTGGAAAAGATGCGGATATTGCCATTTTTGACGGGAATCCTATGGAAGTATTCACCAAAACCAGGTATACATTGATAAATGGAACTATCGTCTATGATGCCGCCCGGGACAAAAATACAGCCGAAAAATAAAGCTTAGGCACAAAACGGCCCCCGTTTTCCACGGGGGCCGTTTTAAAATACAGTTCCGGTCAATCATTCTCTCTGTTTAATAGACTACCAATACCCGTACCCGCCCTCCATAGGACGGCCGTTTATCATAAAAAGCCGACAAGTTGGATTGGGCGTCGCCGACAATATCAGATAGCGGGATAATTTGATAGCTGTAATCATACGACCGCTGATAAACCACAACATCGTCCGCCAATTCCCATTTTCCTTCTTCTGTTTCGATACAAGTATCGGTCACTGCTTCTATTTTTTCATCTACCTGCACCAGCGGCGTAAGGGACGAAAGCCGTCCGCTGCCGTCAACCACCGCTTTAACCGGCTGCCCAGTCGTGATATTGGTATAAGCGGCATTGGAAAGGCTTAGCGTCAAAGAAGTACCGTCGATATCGCAGGTATAGCTGCCGCTGGCGCTCCCCACACCATTGCCGCCAGAAGTAATCCTGCTGTCCGCATTGGTGACAATCCCGTATTGGTACATATCCCCAGTCACATCTTCCAGAATCAACGTAACAATATCCCCATACGAATCCGTTTCATAATACAAAACGTCGCTTGCTGAAATGCTGACGCCGTCCAGCCGCTGCGGGAAAATGGTTGTCCATGCGCCTGCTTCATCACTCTCGTTGGTGCTCACATCTAAAATCTGCACATTTGCCGCCAGCGTATGGCTGCCAAGTTTCAAGCTAGACGCGTTTACAGTACCCGAAATATCCCGGCCGGAGCTTCTGACTGTTACCGTGGCGCTGCTGTCTTTAAAATTGACTGTCACCACACTGTTGACGTATTTGGAATAGTCACTGCCGGTGGCGTATTCCCCGCTGCTGCCATCCGGCAGGGCTACCGTAATATAATTAGACGTATATTTGCCTCCCGACGCATTGGTATATTCTTTCGTGCCCGCACCTGTCAAATACCCAGTCACACTGGTTTGTGCCGGGCTGATGACATCCGCCACCTGTCCGCTCTTGCCCAGAAGGAGCGTCACTGTATCGCCATAGCGGAAACTTCCGTTGGACGACACCGCATTAAAAGCCGCAACCCCTTCCAGCGTATATTCTACGCCGGATACTGTGATAGTTTCCGGCAAATCCTTATTGGGCGACGCCTTTTCATATACGCCCGTCACCTTGGTGCTGTAAGAAAACAGCATGCCCAAATCCTGCGAATAATAGGCAATATCATTGATTTGAATGTCATCAAGCGCCACTTTTACCCCGTCGCGCATAACCACAGCGCCCGATACATCGCCAAACTGTTCATACCAATTAGCGGCTTTTACAGTCACCGGCCCCTGCATATTGCCGTCTTCCAGGCTCACATAATCAATAGAACCGCTGCTGCTGCGTTTTACATAAATGATATCCCCCATCTCCAGTTCACTTTTAAGCGCTCCATACGTAGATTTTTGGTCATCCCGGTAGGCAACGGCAGTATCCGGAATATCTACCTGGCTGAGCGCTCCGTTTTGGTAGGTCACCACCGCGTTGTCCAGTTTGGAGTAAACCACATATTTTGTCATGGCGTTCACGTCGAGTTCCATACCAGACATACCGGCATTTTTGAGCAATGCATATTCTACCACGCCGCCGTCATTGGCGTAAATGGTAAAGCTGTCCCCCGTATTGGCTGTACTGGCCATATTTTGATAGGTCGATTTTTCTGATTTATAATAAACGGTCAAATTTTCATCCAACGCCATGATTTTCCCATCCAGCACCAAGTCGGCGCCGATGATATTATCCACATTATAGCTGGTAACCTGCTGGTTATATGGCGTAAATGACAATACCGTATCCCCGTTTTTGACAACCAGATCGCCGCGGCGCCCAACCATACCAGCGTCAAAATCACTGCCGATTTTGTAATTCCCATTGGAGGTTACCAGCGTCCCGCTGTTAACCGAAGGGTCCTCCACAGTGGTGGCAATCAAAACCACATCTTCCACAATTTCTGCATCAAATATGGAAATATACTCGCTGCCGCCGTCCTTTTGCCGCGTACCAAGCAGATTGTAAATGAGCATTACCACATCGCCGCGTGTCATTGCCTGCCCTACGCCCTTATCAATTCCCGCCATCAAATCCAAATTTTGCGCTAACCCTACCTGTCCATACGGCCAGGAAGCCCCAAAATCTTCATCATTATATCCCAAAAGCTTTAAAGCAACCGTCGCCGCTTCTTCATACAATACCGGTTCATCCGGCCGGAAAGTAGAATCCACATACCCGGTCACCAGCTTGTTGGCAACCGCCAGTTTGATATACGGCGCCGCCCAGTGGCTGTACGGTACATCCCGAAAGGGCGATACCGTCAAATTGGATGCCACTGCATTGCGGTATTGGGAAGCGGCAATGGCGATTTTGGTAAACTCAGCGCGCGTTACAGTGTTTTCCAATCCAAAGCTCCCGTCGGGGTATCCATCCATAATGTTCAAATCTGAAATCAGCCCGACCATTTCATCTACTTGAACGTTCTGCGCATAAGCCGGGGTGGCACACCATACAAATACCGCCGCCAAAAACAGCGCCATTGTTTTTTTCATCATACCCAGTTCCTCCTCATCAATCATATCGCAGCGCTTCTATCGGGTTTAGCTTTGAAGCCTTGCGCGCTGGGAAATATCCAAACGTCACCCCGATGACCACCGATACCGAAAACGCCACCGTAATGGCCGTAACCGAAATGGACGATGTAAAACCTAAAAAGGTTGCAGCATAGGCGGCGGCAATGCCAAGCAAAATGCCCAAAATGCCGCCCACCCCGCTTGTGGTAATCGCTTCCACCACAAACTGGCTCATAATATCCCACGGTTTTGCGCCCAAGGACTTTCGTATCCCAATTTCCCGTGTACGCTCGGTAACCGACACCAACATAATATTCATAATGCCAATACCGCCTACCAGCAGCGAAATACCGGCCACCCCCACCAATACCATAGTCATGGTACCGGTCAGTTCGTTCACCTGCTCCAGGCTCTCCGCCTGATTAAACACACTGTAGGCGTTGGAGCTGGAATATACACCCAGCAGATAATTTTCAATGACCGTCACCGCCTGATCAACGGTATCTTTGTTTGCAGCACTGAAATTGTAACTGCTGATGGCAAACATACCGGCCAATTTCTGTGCAACGGTATATGGAATCAGGATGGTATCATCGCTCGATCCTTCGGTACCGCCATTTTTATCTTCCAAAACGCCTACGATGTTAAAGACGCTATTATTAATTTTGATGGTTTTGCCAAGCGAGTCCTCCCCTTCAAACAGCTCATTTGCAATATAGGTGCCAATCACACAGTTGCGCTGCCGGGTTTCTACATCCATATAGGCAATATTCCGCCCTGTCTGCACTTTTGTGTTTTTGATTTCTTCATAATATTCATTTACCCCTGTGCAGGTGGTGGTTATATTGCTGTTTTGATATTTTACAGTCGCATTTGCCACGCTGATGGTCGGGCTGCACGCACTGATGACATCAGGGTTGTCTTCTGCCAGCTGCTGCATATCATCTGCCGTCACGGTCCGGTTGCCGCCCCGTCCCCGGATGGATACGCTGATAAGATTGGTGCCCATACTCTCAAATGTGGACACCATATCCTTGCTCATGCCATCCACTAGGCTGACTAAAACAATGACTGCCGCAACGCCTATGATGATGCCCAGCATGGTCAAAAATGACCGCATTTTGCTGCTGGCCAGGCTTTTGACCGCCAGGATAAATGCCTGCCTTATATCCATGCTGCGTCCCCCTTTGTCTCGTCCGATACAATTTTACCATCCTGGATACGTACCACCCGCCGTATTTCTGCCGCTATCGAGTTATCATGCGTAATAAGCACTACCGTCGTCCCGTCGCGGTTGAGTTGTTTCATAAAATCCAGCACTTCCCGCCCGGTTTTAGAATCCAGCGCCCCAGTTGGTTCGTCGGCTAAAATTACCGGCGGGTTGCCCGACAGCGCCCGCGCAATGGACACCCTTTGCTGCTGCCCGCCCGAGAGCTGGGATGGATATTTGCGCGCCCGGTCGGATAGCCCGACACGTTCCAGCGCTTCCAAAGCCATCTTCTTGCGCTGTTCCGGCCGAATACCGCGGTATACCAGCGGAAGTTCTACATTTTCTAAAATGCTCAGCTTTGGGATCAGGTTATACTGCTGAAATACAAACCCTAATTCCTTGTTGCGGATATGCGCCAAATCGTTTTCCCCCATGGTGCTCACATCTACGCCGTTTAAACAGTAGGTGCCGCTGGTTGGAATATCCAGGCATCCGATGATGTTCATGCAGGTGGATTTTCCAGAACCGGACGACCCGACAATGGCAACAAATTCCCCTTTCTGCACCGACAGGGAAATCCCATCCAGCGCCCTGACTTCACTATCGCCGTCCGAATAAATTTTATAGATATCTGTCAATGCAATCATAACCAGCCGCTCCTATCTGCCACCAGGCATTCCGCCTCCGCCAGGCATACCTCCGCCACCGGGCATCCCACCTTCCGGCATCCCGCCAGGCATACCTCCGCCGCCGGGCATTCCGCCCATCATCCCTTCTTCCGCCGACGAGGCAGAAGCGGTGGTATCCGGCAGCAGCACTACCTGTCCTTCAGACAACCCGCTGGTAATTTCAACAAAGGAATCATCACTCAACCCCACTTCCACCTGCACCAACTGATAGCCATCCGGTACCTCAATGCCGTTAGCAGCCATGTTTTCCATATCATCCGGTGGTTGGGGGAAATCCCCATCCGGCTGTTCCATACCATCAACAGGCTGCCCGGCTGTATCATCCATACTGCTATCCATATCCGGCCCGCCTTGCGAAACACCATCCGGCACTGTACCTTCTGGCAGCCCTTCCATTTGCGGCATACCTTCTGGACGGCCAGATGCCGGCGCCTGCGCATTATCTGATGCAACCGTGCCATCATCCTTAACAATCACCATGTTTCCCCGCCGCACCGCTGAAAGCGGTACACGCAATACATTTTCCCGTGACTCTATCACAATGCTGGCGTTGACGTTCATGCCGGGAATCAACCCTGTAGACTCCCCGCCGTCCACTACCACCTTTACCGGATAGGAAGTCACCCCGTTGGATGCCGTCCCCACAATACTGATATTGTCCACTACGCCGGTAAAAGTCTGCCCTTCCAGCGCATCGGCGGTGATTTCTACCTTCTGCCCAACGGCAATGCTGCTGATATCCAATTCGTCTACACTGATTTCAAATATCAGGGTAGACATATCGGCAATGATACACATCACGGTACTGTTGGTCCCGCTTTCCAGTTTATCGCCTGCTTTGGAAGTCTTTTGAATCACTTTCCCAGAAATAGGGGCTGTAATGCTATAATCTTCCAGCGATTCATAGGATTTTTGCAAACTCAGTTCCGCATCCCGTACCGAAAGGTCGCCCTGCCTGGCATTGTTAACCGTGGTATCACTGTCTAGCTGCAGCAACACGGCGCCCGCCTCTATGTAATCACCCTGCTGATAGCTGAGCCCATAAGCTTTGCCCGACGCCTCCGCCAGCACCGTTTCGCTTTCATAATAAGAAAATGTGCCCGAGTTATTACAGGCATAATCACCCACCAATGCGGTTGCCTTATCGTCTGGCTTGATACCGCCTGGATTTGGCACCCGGATTTCCACACTGGTTACCGATACGCCGTCGTCGTTTACCAACCAACCGGACGCCACACGCTCTACCGTACCAGTCAATGTGGAAAAGGAGCCTTCCATACTGACGGAAGCACTCTGCCCCGCCCATAAATTGCGGGCATCATCAGTATTGAAATCAATGGTAAGCCGCATATCGTCAGTATTGACTATTTCAGCTACTTGGCTGCCGCTTTGCACGTTGTCCCCATTTTCTACCGATAATGTTTTGATGACTCCGGAAATCCCTGCCCGGATGGTCAAATGAGCCAGCGCCTCCTGGTTTTGCTGGTTGCTCAGCTGCGATTTTTCCAGCGACGCTTCCGCTTTTTCTATCTCGTTGTCCAGTTCAGACGTGTCAATTTGGTATAGCAAATCCCCCTCATTGACCTGCTGCCCTTCCGTTATATAATCAGCAATGATTTCCCCTTTGGCGAGCGAAGTTATCTCATACTGTTCAATCGCCTCTATGGTACCGCTGCCTTCAATGACCTTGGATACGTCGCCACGCGTAACCAGCCCAGTCTGCTGCGCCGATACTGAAGCAGGCCCGGTCATCTTGCGATAGATGGCAAAAGAACCCACGCCCAGCGCAATTACGACCAGGCAAATCACACCATTCCGTATCCATTTTTTATTTGGTCTTTTCCAGTGTATCCCCTTCCATTTTTGCGAAACCTTCGCTCCAACGCCCTTAAGATTCCATTCCGGCATACTTCATACTCCTTTCGAGCTTGACGATGCTATCATTTTACCGGAAACACTTGAACGCGAAGTGGCAGAAATATGATAATTCTGTGAAAAAACCGGGCCTGCATATACAGGCCCGGTTTTTTCTACCCTCCTATTACTTGAATTTGACATGCCTTCATTGCACTTAGTGCTGTCTGATGGCTTTCCGGCGTCACGCCTGCACAACAGCCCGCATCTACCGCAATAGTTACCTCGGGCAAAAATGCCTTGAGCAGCAGCGCATTAGAAATGACACATATATCCGTACACAATCCGCATAATTCTATTCCCGCAATGTCCTGCCGCTGCCGCAATTTATCCGCCAGCGCAGCCGCACCGAACGTCTCCTTTTTCACACATTGACCCTGCAAAAAATATGGCTGCAAAACATCGCATATTTCCCAACCATGCGTCCCTTCCAAACAATGCGGTACCGGAAGCTGTTTCCCTTCCTGGGTGTCCAAATAACCAGCGCTGTGCGTATCCTGTGTAAACCATACTTCTTTCCCGTCTGCCAAAGCCTTTCGCACCTTATCTGCCACCCGCGGCACAATGGCCTTTGCTTCTTTGGTCCCAAGCGCCCCGTCAATAAAATCATTCTGCATATCAATAACCAACAGCAGCTTTGCCATGCACATCCCTTCTTTCATTATCATTATATCATAGATATCCGGCGTTTTACAACCTGGTTTTTCGCATATGCTATGGATAGAAGGAGGTGCCGGTTTGATTCGCAAAACATATGTTGCTGTGACCGTGCTGTTTGATTCCAACGGTAAAATGACACCGCTA
>CALGRC010000199.1 GCA_937959315.1 uncultured Clostridia bacterium
TTTCTATGATTGCTGATGCAGAACAACGGGGCCTATTGAAAGCCGGGGGTACCATTGTGGAGCCTACCAGCGGCAATACGGGAATTGGCCTTGCTGCGATTGGCGCGGCAAAGGGGTATCGGGTTATTTTGACTATGCCGGAAACTATGAGCGCCGAGCGCCGGCAGATATTGGCGGCATATGGCGCAAGGGTGGTGTTGACAGATGGGAAGGCCGGCATGTCTGGCGCTATCAAAAAGGCGCAGGAATTGGCGGCAGAACTGCCGGATGCATGGGTTCCAGGCCAGTTTGAAAATCCTGCCAATCCAGCGGCGCATATAGCGGCCACCGGGCCGGAAATTTGGAAGGATACCGACGGCAAGGTGGATACGTTTGTGGCCGGTGTCGGAACAGGCGGTACCATAACTGGCGTAGGGACATATTTAAAAGGGAAAAATCCAAAAATACAAATAATTGCAGTAGAGCCGGCTTCGTCTGCGGTTTTGTCTGGCAATCCGGCAGGGCCGCATAAAATACAGGGGATTGGCGCAGGATTTATACCAGAGGTTTTGAAGACCGGTATTTATGATGAACTTATACAGGTGTCGGATGAGGAAGCATTCCGCGGCGGACGGATGCTGGCACAGAAGGAAGGGCTGCTGTCTGGTATATCTTCCGGCGCAGCCGTATGGGCGGCTGTCCAATATGCCAAACGGGCGGAAAATAAAGGCAAATGTGTGGTGGTGCTGCTTCCTGATACAGGCGAGCGGTACTTATCTACAACAATGTTTGGCGGGGAGAATGACGGATGGAATGGTTGAAATCGTTTTGTAATTCCCATGCATTCCCGGAAGAGGCAGTTGCCGCCTTGCTGAATGCCTATCAAACATTGGAAGGCCAGCCTGCTGCATGTTCATTGTTTGTAGATACTTTAGAACAATATTATAACGTGTCCTCTGGAAAAGGCCCTCAGGTGGGCAGACAGCTGGCCAAAGTAGCTGAGATTACAGGACTACACAGTTATACGGTGGACCTGCTCTACTATATTTGCCTGGCTGAGCAGCTGCAAGAGAAATATATGCAGCATGGCTTATCTGAATCTTTGTTTTTTAATACAATGGAAGATTTAAAATATAAACTGATGGAATGCCATCAGGTGTATGGCGTTTGGGGTACGTTCGTTAGTCCTTGGTATGCCGGTTTTTATGATATGGCGCGTTTTCAGTTGGGGCGCCTGCAATTTGAGCTGATTCCTTTTGACGGCACTTACAGCGGGCCAGGCGGGGATTTGCAGCCAACTGATACCGTTATCAATATGCATATCCCATCTTGCGGGCCGCTTACCCAGGAGTCCTGTTTGGAATCCTACCAGATGGCGGCAGAATTTTTTGCTGATGCGTTCTGCAATAGGCCATTTGCATTTTTTTGCTATTCCTGGCTGCTCTATCCACCGCATAAGGTTTTTTTACCGCCGCATTCCAATATTTTAAAATTTATGGAACCATTTGATATTTTTGACTACAGGGACGGTAGTACCGAAGATTTGTGGCGTATTTTTGGCCGTATGGACTGTTCGGATTTGAGTGCCTTGCCAACGGATACTTCATTGCAGCGGGCGTATATCGGTTGGCTGTCTGCTGGGAACACCGCCGGCAGCGGCAGGGGCGTATTTTTTTATAGGGACGGCCATATCCTATAAACGTCCGGTTTTGCCGGGCGTTTTTGCTTGACAAATCGTTGGCGGAACAGTACAATATTACCATATGCAAAGGAGCGTGAAACACATGCTGACAAAAGGGCCGAAAGGCACAAACGACATTTTGCCTGCGGATAGCTGGAAATGGCAGTATATTGAGCAGGAAATCCGTAGGATTTGCAAAGAATTTTGTGTTCGCGAAATCCGTACGCCGGTATTTGAGCATACCGAGCTGTTCCAGCGCGGTGTGGGCGATACCACCGATGTTGTGGAAAAGGAGATGTATACCTTTTTTGACAAAGGGCAGCGCAGTATAACGCTTCGCCCGGAAGGTACGGCGTCGGCAGCGCGCAGTTTTATTGAACACGGGCTGTTTAACGACCCGCAGCCAACCAAGCTGTTTTATTTGATATCCTGCTACCGGTATGAAAAGCCGCAAGCAGGACGATACCGGGAATTCCGGCAGTTCGGTGTGGAATATTTCGGTTCGCAGCAACCATCGATTGACGCAGAGCTTATGGGACTGCCCATGCTGCTGTATCAACGGCTTGGCCTCAAGGGGCTGCATTTGAATATCAATTCTATTGGCTGCCCTACCTGCCGCAAAGCATATAATGAAACACTGCGCGCATTTTTGAAACCGCATTATGAGGAACTGTGCGAGACCTGTAAAC
>CALGRC010000200.1 GCA_937959315.1 uncultured Clostridia bacterium
ATGACGGCAAAGAGCCAAACCCCATGGCAAAGGGAATGTCTTGGGTTAAGACAAATGCCAAACTTGCTATGGACGAGTCGGATAACACCATTGCCGATTTGCTTACTGATGGATGTAATATGGGCGTCAAATCCCTTAACCGCTATTTAAATCAATATCAGGCAGCCGACGAGTACACCAAAGACATTACGAAACGTTTGATTCATTTGGAAGAAAAGCTGGCAGCCGATATCCGTCAGTACTTATAATTGACGGGGTGTTTATGGTGTTTTAAAAAGTTTGCCGTTGTAGAAAAGTATGATCGTGAAAACAAGGAAGCGCGCCAAGCAGTTTGGGCTGCCGGCGCGCTTCCTTATTGCTTTTTGCCAAGAGGAGAGGATGGGATTCGAACCCACGGTACGGGATTACCGTACACAGCATTTCCAATGCTGCGCCTTCAACCAACTCGACCACCTCTCCAGACAACGGTGCTATTATATCAAGTTTTTCTGATAAAGTCAAGTATTTTTCTGTTTCTTTTTGCTATTATGTATGGTATACTTATCATAACAGATTATACATGGGATGTGGTGCCATGGCAAAAGAATGGGAAGAACTGCGCGGTATTGTCAGCAATGTAATCTTTGAAAATGAAGAAAATGGCTATAAAGTGATTGAATTGGAAACAGAGGATGCGCTGATAGTAGCGGTTGGCTATTTACAGGGGATATCCGAAGGGGAAACGGTCAAGCTGCGCGGCAACTGGACACAGCACACCACCTATGGGGAGCAATTCCAAGTGACGCTGTTTGAAAAGGATCTCCCTACCTCTGCTGATGCGATTCTGCGATATTTGAGTTCTGGAATTATCAAAGGGATACGGGAAACAACGGCAAAAAAAATCGTGCAGATGTTTGGCGAACAGTCGCTCGCGGTCATTGAACATGAACCTATGCGCCTGACAAAAATTAAGGGGATAAGCGCCGGGAAAGCAGCTTCCATACAGGAAAGTTATTTACAGCAGGTTGGCGCCTCTACCTTGGTTATTTTTTTGCAGAATTATGATGTTTCGGTAAAACTGGCGGCGAAAATTTACCGGCGGTTTGGTACCGGTGCGGTAGAAAAAATCAAGGCCAACCCTTATATTTTAAGTGATGAAATTGATGGGGTAGGGTTCCAGACGGCGGATAAAATTGCCATGCGGATGGGGATTGCGGAGGATGCGCCTGCCCGTATCCGGGCGGGGACATTGTATACCCAGCGGTATCAAACACAGTTTGGACATACGTATTTGCCGCGTCCGATGCTGGTGCGGACGGCTGCGAGGCTTTTGCATACCGCGGAGGAACCGGTGGACGAGGCGGTGTCTGCCCTGTTGGCAGAGCAATACCTTATTGGTGAGGTGAGCGGTGAAGAGGAACGGATTTACAATGCCGCACACTATTGGGCGGAGCAGTATACGGCAAAA
The DNA here is from genome assembly GCA_937959315.1 of uncultured Clostridia bacterium. GTDB lineage: Bacteria > Bacillota > Clostridia > UMGS1810 > UMGS1810 > CALGRC01. The sequence goes on from CALGRC010000200.1 coordinate 1,448, forward strand.
AAGCTGCTGCAATTAAATCAATTGACCTTTGATATAGAGCAGTCGGAACTGGAAAAGGAATTGGCGGCGGTAGAAACCATACAGCATATCCATTTGGCCCATTTGCAGCGGGAAGCAGTTAAAAGCGCCATGCAAAATGGGGTGCTGGTTATTACCGGCGGGCCGGGCACGGGAAAGACCACCATTATTAATACTATCATAGCGATGATGCGCAGCAGCGGGTATTCGGTTGCATTGGCCGCCCCCACCGGCCGGGCTGCCAAACGGATGAGCCAGGTCTGCAATATGGAAGCCAAAACCTTGCATCGGCTTTTGGAAGCAGGGTTTGGCGATAGCGACGACGGTTTACAGTTTCAGGTCAATGAAGAGTCGCCTATTGACAGCGATGTGGTGATTGTAGATGAGATGTCAATGGTGGATATTATGCTTATGAGCAGCCTTTTGCATGCGCTGCAATATGGTACGCGGCTGATTATGGTTGGCGATAAAGACCAGCTTCCTTCAGTGGGGCCGGGCAATGTCTTAAAAGATATCATTGAAAGCGGCGCCGTCAAAGTCATAGCTTTAACCGAGGTGTTCCGCCAGGCGGAATCCAGCATGATTGTTGTCAATGCACACCGGATTCATCATGGCGGCTATCCCATTTGCAATGAGAAAGGGCAGGATTTTTTCTTTGCGCATATTGCAGATGCCGCCGAGGGTGCGGCGTATGTCTTATCCCTTTGCAAAGAACGCCTTTCAAGGGCGTATGGGTTTCAGCCGCATGATATACAGGTGCTCAGCCCGGCAAAAAAGGGCATTGCAGGCGTATGGAATCTCAATGAACAGCTGCAGCAGACTTTAAATCCGCCAGGGCCGGACAAGCAGGAAGTGGTCTCCGGATTTGTGACGTTCCGTGAAGGGGACAAGGTCATGCAGATCAAAAACAATTATAAGCTCAAGTGGGAGGATATCCATGGCTTTGAAACCGGAGAGGGTGTTTATAACGGCGATATCGGCAATATTATCCGCATTGATGA
>CALGRC010000201.1 GCA_937959315.1 uncultured Clostridia bacterium
ATGCTGTAATCCTCCAGGCTTTCTACACCGCCGGTTATATTGGATTTCCGCGGTGTTTTGTCCCCAGCCGTATGCTGATAAATGATATCGACATTTACGATATACCCTTTTGCATTTGTTGCAACACGGATGACGTCGCCGCATCCAATGCCAAGTGCCGCCCATGCCCCTTCATAATTCGGATCCACACAATATGAAACCGTCTCATTGCTTAAACCCCGAACGCAATCCAGTACTTCCCCGTCATTGTCCAGCTGCTGTACAATATCCTTCACCAGAAACATGGTCGCGCTGGTATCAAGCTGCTTTGCGCCTCCCTCATAAATCACCGCAACAGTATCGAAGAAATCATTGGGGTTGACCGAATACAGCTCCATGGCGTCATGCCGCGTCCCCTGCGCCATATTGGAGGTTTCCACATAAAATTGATAATCCTCTGCATCGGTAATATCCTCTTTTGCAGGCACAACAAACCGTATGTTCCCAATCGTGTGCGTTCCCGCACGGTTAAACCGGCTGTTTGCAGCTACCCATATCCCCCCATCGTCCTCGTATACTTTTTTCAATGTAAACTCCGATTCATACCGTTCATTCCAATATTGTGTGTCAAGCGCCGTAATCAGCCCCTGTGCATTTTGCCCGTAACATATCACCTGCTGGATACTGCCAGAACCCGCCTGCATCAACCGGGGGACAATCTGTTCGCAATCCACCCTTTCCCCATCAACCGTCACCTTTTCAGCGCAGTCCAGCGTCAAAACCTCCCCATCTGCGCTCAACAATTTCAGCTTTGTTTTTTCCGACAGGTTTTCATTTACAGCTACCGCATCCATCAGATATCCAAACACGCGGTTCCCGGCAGATGCCGTATTTGCAAACGCAAGCCTGCCATACCGGTCTGTCAGAAAATCAACATAATTGCCCGGCGCAAAAACGGCCTCGCTATTTTCATAGCTTTCCCGGTATGCAAGGTATTCCGCACCGTCAATCACTACCGTTACAGCGGCATTTTCCAAAGAAACGCTTTCAATCGTACCGGCAACGCGGGGGTTGACTGAGTAGCATCGCAGCACATTTTCTGACTCATACACATTGAGGACGTACCCTGCCGTCAGTTCTGACAACGGCAATACCCCATCCTCTGCCAATATTTGAAAAGCGTCCACTCCGGAAACATCATAGCTTTCGGTTTTCCCATCTATCGTTTGTACATAAACCGTCTGCTCATTCTGGTCGACAGACAGCACCTTTGCTACCTGATATTCGCTCAAAATGGCCGTTTCATAGCTTCCCGAACCATCTGAGTCAATCAGCTTATATTCCCCGTATTCCATATCAAATGCAGCACTGACACCTTCTGCTACCGGCGTACCGTTTTTTACAACAACATAGCTGGTATCCAGTTTTGCATACGCCTGCCTACCGTTTTGATTGCAATAGCGCACCCTGCCGCCGTCAAACGACACAAAATCTTCTGCCGTAATCACAAGAACATCGTTTTCATCCTCTGGCGAATAGGCAACCACCACTTTCGGCGTCCCGTTACCCTCCGGCAATTCATAGAAAAACTGCATTTTCTGGCCCAAATACCCGGCCACGTCTACATCACAATCATATTGGATACCGTCTACTACAATCCGGTTTTCTTTCACTGTCTCCCCATAGATGATGGAACCTCCATAAAATGCCTGCAAAACCCCTTCGCCCTCATAAAGATGGTGATAGATACTCAAAAGGGTCTTATCGGTACTTGTCTGATACAAACTGCCGCTGTCAGAAATCATCCCGATTTCATAAATACCCGTGACCAGCGCATTGGCCGTCAACTGTACCGCCTCTTCCAGCGTCAGCGTACCGTCTGCTGCGCCATCCCAAATATCCAGTTGTGCCGCCGTACCGATATAGCCGTATGGATACCCTCCGTGCGTCTGCGCATACGGCGCATATCCCATCAGTGCAACAACCATTTTTATCGCTTCCTGGTCGCCAATCACATCATCCGGACGAAAAAGCCCATTCCCGTCACCGGCTATTACGCCGAGCTCCACCAAATGATTGATTGCCGGCTGAGCCCACCCATTCATTGGGACGTCTGTAAAATACCTGGTATTTGACGGATTTGATTCTGTAAAGCCGACCATGTTTGCAAGATATACCGCAAACTCGGCCCTTTTAACAGGCGTAGACGGGTCTTGGGTTTCCATGTTGGGAATGATATGCAGATAATCTAAAAGGCGCGCTGCGTCATCTGTGGCCGCGTCCGCCTGTGCGACTGTCAAAAAAGCGCCTTTTGGAATTCCCAGTACCAATCCCAGGCATATCATCAATGCAAAAACTCTCTTTACCATAGTCCCCTCCCGTTACACGTCCTGCCACAGCAGATAAATAATTTTTGCCGCTTCTGCCCTTGTCGCAAAAGCCTTGGGATAAAACATATCGTCTGTCCCAACCAGGATCCCCATACGGTTCATTGCAGCTACGGCAGTTTTGGCATAATCCGAGACCTGTGCAAAATCATCAAAACCGGCCTGGGCAGGTTCTTCCTCTGCAAGCGCCGCCGCCCTTGCAGCCATGACCGCCATATCCTCACGTGTGATCTCCCGCTGATACCCAAACTCCGTATTGCTGTACCCATGGATAATCCCGGCCGCAAACGCTTTTGCAACATATTCATAACACCAGTTGTCCTTTGGGACGTCTGTAAACGCAATATCGGCTGGCTGGACATCCGGCGCAAAAACCAGCGTAAGCAGTTTTGCAAATTCCTCCCGCGTAATATAGTCATTTGGGCAGAAACGTCCATCCCCTTTCCCGCTGATAATCCCCTGCTCTGTTAAAGCAACAATATAAGCCTCCGCCCATTTGGCATCCTCCATGTCGCTGTAAATGTTCACAGGGGATGGCGTCACCGTATCCTGGGGCAAAATGTCATCAGAAACCGTAACGCCGGGCGTTTTGTTCTGGTTCAGGATGCCGTTTCCGCCGCCTCCGCCACCTGTACCGCCATGGCTGCCGCCTCCGCCGCTGCTGCCCGCCGTATCCTGGTTATACGCCCGCGCCACCGCCGCCAGGTCACTGTATCTGTTTCCGGCAAGGCGGCTGTACCGTGTAAACTCCGGTTCCGGGACAATCCCTATTTTTTCTGCAAACGCATCGACAACTTCCTTTACGTTCGCCACTCCATCTGGGGCTGCAATCACTGCAAGGATAAATTCTTCGGTTAAACTATCATAAAAATCCTGCATATTATCTGGTTTTGCGGCCCGTAGGGCATCTGACACCGCTTCTGCCAGGCTGGCAGTAACGTAACTCTTTTGATAAAACCCGGCAATTTCCGAATTGTCAAGATGAAATTGTTTTGCATAATCAAAAACCGTCCCGCCATGATAAAACGCAGCGAGCGCAACACAGGACTCATAGAGTTTGGAAAATTCTCTGATTGCATCCTCATCGGCCGGCAGTGCCGTTTCTGCAAGCGTATGATACATATACCGCGCAATCTCATCATCGCTAGCATCCAAACCGCTCTTGTCCGGGTTGATTTTCGGCGCGTGCTCCAAAAGGAATGCCTTGACTCCCTCGACATCATTTTGCGCGTTCTGGACATCGCTTATAAGGTCCGCAAACAACGCATGGAATGCCGGCTCATCAATGGAATAGACCGTCCCACTATCCTGTCCTTCCCCGATGATGTTCACATAATATGTGTACGCTCCGGCATCTTTGAATTGCACCGAAAACTGAAATCCGGTATTCTCCCCAGTTTGTATCTG
>CALGRC010000202.1 GCA_937959315.1 uncultured Clostridia bacterium
TGCGTCGTTGGATTATGAGCTTAAAGGCTATGAGAAATCCAAATTGGTTAAGCTGGATATTTTATTAAACGGCGAAATCGTGGACGCCCTTTCGTTTATTGTACATGAAAGCAAAGCTTATTCCCGCGGGCGGCGGATCGCTGAAAAATTAAAGGAGGCCATCCCGCGGCAATTGTTTGAAGTGCCCATCCAGGCTGCCATTGGCGGGAAAATCATTGCGCGCGAAACGGTAAAAGCCATGCGCAAGGATGTTTTGGCAAAGTGTTATGGCGGCGATATTACCCGTAAGAAAAAGCTGCTGGAAAAACAAAAAGAGGGTAAAAAACGTATGCGGCAGGTTGGTACAGTGGAAGTGCCGCAGGAGGCGTTTATGTCGGTACTAAAGTTGGACGAGTGATAAAAATCCCCCCTTCTGCTGCGATTTGCAAGGGGGATTTTTATATAAAAGAGAGGATGAAATATGAAAGGGTTGTATGTCCATATACCGTTTTGCCTGCGAAAGTGCCGGTATTGCAGTTTTGTTTCTTATTCGGGGCAGATGGATAAAGCAGAGGAATATGCGGCGGCTGTGGTGCGGGAACTGCAGCAGTATCCAAAATATGAGGTGGGAACCATTTACTTTGGCGGCGGAACGCCGACGGTAGTTTGCCCGGCGGTACTCCAGCGCATTTTGGAAGCTGCTTTTGAACATTATATGGTTTCTTCTGACGCAGAAATTACCATAGAAGCCAATCCGGCAACCGTGACGGCAAAATCGCTTGCCGCTTACCGGGAAATGGGGATCAACCGCATTAGTATCGGCGCGCAGTCGTTTGTAAAGGATGAGCTTTTGTTTTTGGGACGGGCGCATACGCCGGCAGATACGGAAGCTGCTGTACAGTTTGCACGGCAGGCCGGGTTTTCCAATCTCAGCCTGGATTTGATATTTGGCCTGCCAGGGCAGACGGCGGCAGCGGTGGAATATAGCTTAAAGCGGATAGCGGCGCTGAAACCGGAGCACGTTTCCTGTTATGCACTTTCCATAGAAGAAGGAACGCCGCTGTATGAGGCGGCTGGGCAGGGGGAATTTGTGCCGCTGGACGGGGATGCCGTAGCGGAGCTGTATGAAATGGTGTGTGCGTATCTGCGGTCGGCAGGCTATGAACAATATGAAATTTCCAATTTTTCACTGCCGGATTATGCTTCGCGCCACAATTGCAATTATTGGCGCTGCGGAGAATATATTGGCGCAGGCGCAGGTGCGTCGGGGTATTTGGAAGGGGCCCGGTATCATCATCCGCCTGGTTTGAACGCTTATTTGGCTGGCGCGCCGCGGGAAGTTGAAGAAGTGCTCGGCCAGGCTGATAAGCAGTCGGAAATGATGATTTTGGGGCTGCGGCTGGTAAAAGAAGGGGTTTCTGTCAGCCAGTTCCGGGAACGGTTTGGTGAGGATGTTTTTGATGTTTTTGGGAAACAATTAGAAAAGCACAAGAAATTTATCAAACAAAAAGGGGATGTGCTAATTTTAGAACCGGAAGGGTATTATGTGAGCAATGCGATTTTTACAGATTTCCTTTGAAAATTCTATGAAAAATGAACAAAGTGTTAATTTTCCAGAATCCTCTTGACAAACGGAGTATAACATGGTATTTTATACATGTTGGCACTCTTAATTATAGAGTGCTAAAGGAGGGCTGGTTATGGAACTCAATGATCGGAAAAAGAGGATTTTACAGGCGATTGTAGACGACTATATTCAAACGGCCGAGCCGGTTGGCTCTTCCTATTTGCTGGGCAGCCACAATCTGGGCGTTAGCTCTGCAACCGTGCGCAATGAAATGGCGCTGCTCGAAGAACTGGGGTATCTGGATAAGCCGCATACGTCGGCGGGGAGGGTCCCTTCTTATTTGGGATACCGCATATATGTGGATGAACTGATGAATGAATACCGTCTTTCGCTTCAGGAAATTAACCAGATCAAGCATGCGCTCCAGCAGCAGTATTTGGAACTGGGCAAGTTGATTGGGAATATTTCCGATATGATGTCCAAGCTGACCAAGTATACGGCAATTGTGACTGCGCCGGCTGCCAGCAGCAGCCAGATCAAAAATATCAAGCTCATCGGCATTGATGAGTATAGCTTTGTGATGATTGTCGTTACCAGTGACGGGAATGTGAAGAACCAGACGATACGGACCCAGAAGCCGATTGACAGCGATGTATTGGAGCGGCTTTCCAATTATATGAACCATAAATTTTCTGATGTGGACGTAGAGACTTTGACTTCTGAAACACTGGAACAAGAACGCGCGTTGATTCCTGCGGAAAACGCCCTGCTTGACCCGGTATTTGATTTTTTGAACGGGACGGTGGAAGAACTTTCGGACGTGGATATGGTAACTACTGGGATGACAAATATTTTTAATCATCCGGAATTCAACGATATTGACCGCACGAAAGATTTTTTGAATTTTTTAAGGAAGGACAATAAAAAATACTTAAAAAAAGTGTTACAGGCAGACGGGGAACAGACGAATGTTATCATTGCAGACGAAGACCCGATTTTAAAGGAACATGACCTGAGCATTGTGGTATCAAATTATTCGCTGGGTGGCGGGATGAAAGGGAAACTTGCGGTGATTGGCCCAACCCGCATGGAATATGCAAAGGTGATTTCAACGTTGGATTATTTGACGGCTTGCTTGAATGGGTTTATCCAGGGAAGGTCAGATTAGGGCTGGAAAGCGGGAATAAAACACAGACTGGAGTGACAAAAAAGAAATGGCGAAGAAAAAAAAGGATTGCGAAGCAGCAGGGCAGGAATTGGAAGCAACCGAGGTCGATGAGCAAATAGGCAGTACGGAAGCGGAAGTGCCGGCTGCCGAAGAGGCTGCGGGGCCGGATTTGCTGGCGCAAAAAGATCAGGAAATTTCGGCGCTGAAAAATCAGATGATGTCACTGGCTGCGGAATATGATAATTTTAAAAAACGCACAGTGCGGGAAAAGGAGCGGATTTATACAGATAGCGTTGGCGACACGGTTGTACAGCTTTTGCCGGTATTGGACAATCTGGAACGGGCGCTTTCGTCCTTTGAAGACAAAGACAGTGAATATTTCCGCGGGGTGGATATGGTGTTGAAGCAAACGGAAGCTATTTTTCAAAAGCTTGGGGTGGAACCTATCCCTGCCGTCGGGGAAGAATTCAATCCGGAGTTGCACAATGCAGTGATGCACATAGAAGATGAAACGGTAACCGAAAATACCATTGTAGAGGAATTTCAAAAAGGATACCGTTATAAAGACAAAGTGATCCGTTATGCTATGGTAAAGGTTGCAAATTGAACGGTATGAAGTAAGAATGGGATTTTTGAAGGAGGAGATTGGACATGGGAAAAATTATTGGGATTGATTTGGGTACTACTAATTCTTGCGTGGCGGTAATGGAAGGCGGAGAACCGGTTGTCATTGCTAATGCTGAAGGCGCACGTACCACGCCGTCTGTGGTGGCGTTTACGAAAACAGGTGAACGGTTGGTAGGGCAGGTTGCCAAACGGCAGGCCATTACCAACCCGGACCGTACCATCAGTTCGATTAAACGCGATATGGGCACCGACCGGAAAGTCAATATTGATGGGAAAAGCTATTCGCCGCAGGAAATTTCGGCAATGATTCTGCAAAAGCTCAAAGCAGACGCTGAGGCGTATTTGGGCGAGGCGGTGACGCAGGCTGTTATTACGGTGCCTGCTTATTTCAGCGACGCCCAACGGCAGGCAACCAAAGATGCCGGGAAAGTAGCGGGGCTGGAAGTGCTGCGTATTATCAACGAGCCCACGGCGGCGTCGTTGGCATATGGCATGGATAAAGACCATGAACAGAAAATTATGGTGTACGATCTGGGCGGCGGTACTTTTGACGTTTCTATCTTGGAAATTGGCGACGGTGTGTTTGAAGTGCTGGCGACCAGCGGGAACAACCGTCTGGGCGGCGACGATTTTGACGATCGGATTATCCAGTATTTAAAAGACGAGTTTAAAAAGGAAACGGGCGTTGACCTTTCGGCGGACAAAATGGCCATGCAGCGCCTGAAAGAAGCGGCGGAGAAGGCAAAAATCGAGCTGTCGGGCGTTACCACTTCCAATATCAATTTGCCATTTATTTCGGCAGATGCCAGCGGGCCAAAGCATCTGGATGTCACGCTGACCCGTGCGAAATTTGATGAATTGACC
>CALGRC010000203.1 GCA_937959315.1 uncultured Clostridia bacterium
GCTACTTGAAATAGCCAGCAGAGGTCTGACAAGACCTTAGCTTTGCTATACCTTTTTTGAGCTATCCTTTTTCACCACCATTCATTTTAGGGCTTGACTTTTAATAGTTAATCTTTAAAAATAGTCATCCTTATTTCGTGTCGGAATACTTTCTGACCGCCTTCCGATTTGCCCGGGCGGGTACGCCATTACCGTGATGTACGACGGTTATTCAATTTTCACAGACTTAACGCTATTAGTTTAAGTGTGTATCATTATTATACTAAGCAAATTCCGTAAAGTCAAGTGGTTTTTGAGAAAATATTAAACTTTTTTGTTTTTTGTAATCTTGACATACACTAAGCGTATCTGTATAATGTATATTATCAATAGATCGTTAGGAGGAAGCGCAATGGCAATTGGTGAAAGAATCCGTTTCTTTAGAAATTTAAGAGGTATGACCCAAAAATGGCTCGGTCAGGCTGTGGGCTTTCCGCAAAAAACTGCTGACATTCGTATGGCACAGTATGAATCAGGATCAAGAACGCCGAAAGAAGATTTAGTAAAGGCTCTTGCAGGCGTACTTGAGGTTTCGCCTTTGGCGCTCAGAATTCCCGATATTGACAGTGATCTTGGCTTTATACATACTCTTTTTGCCGTTGAGGATTTGCACGGCGTAAGAGTGGAAAAGAACGAAAACGAAGTGCATATCGTCTTTGACGGTAATAAGCCGAATGTTGACCACTCTGTTTTCCAGATGCTTACTGCTTGGGCAGAACAGGCTGAAAAATACAGAAACGGCGAGATTTCTAAAGAACAATACGATGAGTGGCGCTATACTTATCCCGAAAAAGATACCACGCAGCATTGGGCGAAAGTTCCGTCACAGGAACTCAGCGATACCCTTGTAGAAGCCTTTAAGGATAAACTGAAGTAACCCCGCAAACGACAAAAACCCCGTACTGACTTTATTCCGTCAGTACGGGGTTTAATGTTAATATGGAGTTTTTTGTGAGCCACAAGATATTACTCTTTACCCACAAACCACTTGATACATCCGATAAAGGGGTTCAAGTGTAATCTTATCAAAATCTTATCAACAAGGGTTTTGAAATCCTGCAAACCCGCATTATTACTGGGTTTTTGGAGTTTTTCAATTTATTCCCACTCGACTTAGGGGAAGTTAATCATTGTGTTTTTTCTTGATTTTACGTGATTATATTTCTTGAATTTTCACGGTTTTACGTGCCGTGATTTGTTTTGCAAAAATTTTTGTACTCAAAGTGTACTCAAAAACTTATCAAGCAAATTAAGCATTTATAACATAAATTCCACTTGAACCTTTATCCAATAGGGTAATTCGTCAAAGTGAGAATGTATGATTTCAGCTACCTCTTTTTTCATTTCTTCATCATTCTTCTTTTCATCAGTATAATTTTGAAATAAATTATTATAAAGATAAAACGAACATTCTCTCGGTATCCCTGACACTATCAAATATCTGGTTACTCGCCTATACGCACCTGCTTGCATAGAAGTAACAAATAAACTCTTAATATAATAGAAATAAGATGGATAATCAAGCCTTAATCTGGCAGCCTGTCAGCAGATAAATCATTATCGCCGTATGCCATGCATTTGAACAAGTTAATATGCTCCGTGGCGCAAGGGAATCCACCGGCCTAAAAGAAGCGTTCAGAACCATGAATAAGCCATAGGAAGCGTTTGAAAGAAAATATTATAAAAGGGAGAATAGTTATGGAACTATTAGCATTAGGTCGAGTTTTGCCGCAATTTATTGGAGTGTCAGATCAGGCTTTTTTCGATATTGATGACAGCGGGGCGATTTTGATAGTTATTTACAAAAATCCAAACGAATACGAAATTGCACAGTTTCAGGGAAAAACGCCATTTGAAATGAGAGAAATCCTTCTTGGCGATGCCATAATGACAATGTTCAAGATTGGAGATTTGAACTGGATAGATGCGCCTTTTTCTCCTCATTTAAGCAAAAATCTAACGAAATTGGACATGCCAAATGAACTGCAGGGTTTGAATCTAATAATTGTATTTATTGATTCTTTTAATGGAGAAATTAAGAGCTTAAGGGTTGTCGGCATGTCGAATCATTTCACAAAGTTTTTGTATAAGGATATTTATCAAACGTGGATGAAAGAATTTGATAGAACAAAATATAATTCTGAGTTGCAAGAAATATATGCTAAATACACAACAAAAAAATTATCTAAAATGGCAGCAAACTATTTCAAGATTGGCTGAAGCGGCGAAAACAAATATAAAAATCCTGCAGAAATACGCATGTAGTGAATAAATATCCCCCCGTATAACGGGGGGTATTTCATTTTCGGGCATAGCCCTACCCTCTACTGGCTGGGCACAAGTGCCCTTTTCATTGGCCTGCCAGCCATGCAACTGTTACTTACTACCCGTAAACGGGTCCCGTGGGTCGAACATGCTCAATTGATCGCTTTCCTTATCTCTCTTTAATTGCTCTGATATGTACTCTTTGATGGCCTTTGTGTTCTTCCCCACGGTATCAACGTAATATCCCTTGCACCAAAATTCGCAGTTTCGGTACGCAAACTTCATATTCCCCCATTTTTGAAAGATCAACAGTGCACTTTTCCCTTTCAGATACCCCATAAATCCCGAAACGCTCATTTTAGGCGGGATGCTCACCAACATGTGTATGTGATCTGGACACACCTCGCCCTCTATGATTTCCACACCCTTCCATTGGCACAGTTGCCTCAATATCTCTCGTATATCCAGGCGTTTTTCTTCGAAAAACACCTTCCTTCTGTACTTTGGCGCAAACACTATATGATATTTGCAATTCCATTTTGTATGTGCTAAACTGTTTGTGTTTATAGATTCTTTTTTCATTGATAAATCCTCCTCATGTGTTTTGTGTGGCTGACAGACCTCTTTTATCTTAACACATAAGGAGGATTTTTCTCACCGGTTAACCTTCACTGAACCACGCGACTATCACGTGGTTTTCGTTTACATAAAAAAAGCTGCCTTTACAGCAAGGCAGCTTTTTGTGATATTACTGATTGGTCAGCTTTTCCCTCCAATGTTTAAGCCCGCGGACCTTCAAAAGGAAATAACCGCAAACTGACGTAGCCAGCGCGCTTAAAAAGTCACAGATGATATCGCCCATGGTATCCACCAAGCCGTCATCATAACGCCATTGCGGTGTTACCAGCTCTGTCGTCCCTTCCGGCGGCAAATATTTTTGCATATTCATACCTAACAGCCGGTCCCCGGCAAATTCAAAAATTTCCCAAATAGCCCCTGCTGCCATCGCAAAACAAAATGCAAAAAAACAAATAAATACCGGTGATAAATGTACCGTCACTTTTTCATTTTCATTTAAAACATATACCAACATAAAGCCAATAAGGCCCAAAATGACACCTGATACAGTATGTAGCATAGTATCCCACCAAGGAACGAGTTCATAAAAATCGTTGATTTCCCCCAAAAATTCCGCCGCAAAAATAAACAGGATAATCACACACGACAACGCATTGGAAAAGTGCAGGCGATGGTTGCTCAGCCGGTCGATGGCATCTGGTATAAACGTAAGCGCAAACCCCAGCAAAGCGGTAAACATGTTAATAAACTTTACACCATCCCGTAAAAATGCCCAAATAATAATGGGTGCAAAAAATTCTGCAATAAATAAAATACGGACAATAATGGTAATAATGCTATGTGCATGATATTTTCTCCGTTTTTCCCCCTGTTTTTTCAATCCCCTCTTCCTCCTTCTCAAATCAAAACTTAACCAGTATAAACCGCCGGCATTTCGCGTTTGTGGGCAGTTGCCGCATGTACGCGGTCAAGCTTCTGGCGTATGGCAGGCTCAGCCTGTCCATCCAATATATACCTATCAATCTGCGCATAGGTCACGCCCAGTTCCTGTTCGTCCGTCTGCCCTTCAAACAACCCAGCCGATGGTGCTTTTTCAATCACCGTATCCGGCGCACCCAGATAACGCAAAAATTCATATACTTCTGTCACAGTCAAATCCGCAATCGGGTTAAAATCATATGCGCCATCCCCCCATTTAGTGAAATAGCCCATAAACCCCTCGCTGCGGTTCCCAGTGCCTGCAACCAGATAGCCGCGCGTTTGGGCAATGGCATACAGTGCCGTCATGCGCAGGCGGGGTGCGATATTGGCACTGGCCTGTTCCGTCACAGGGCATGCGTTATGCAATGCGTCCAGCACGGTTGCTTTTACATCCGATAAATCTACCGTCAGCGTCTCAATGCCATATTGCTTGGCTACCGTCAGGGCGTCTTGCGTATCCTGCCCATAATTGCGCCTAGACTGGCAGGGCATGATGACACCAACCGTCTGTTCACATGCGCGCTTGCACAAAATGCCCACCAGCGTACAGTCCTTACCGCCGCTGTTGCCATATAAAATGCCTTTCGCACCCGCCGTATCCAGCAACCCGCGGATAAAGCCCACCCGTTTTTCCAATTCCTTTGCATAATCCCGCATAACAATCCCCCCATTTATATTTGGCAGTCTTCAATGCTACTATTTCCCCAATGCACGCTGAATATAAGCTGTTTTTAACAGCTTTTGCTTTACTTGCTCTACCGTCAGCCGCTCTGCTGTCTGCGAACAGCACTCCTGCGGCGGGATCCCGCCTGCAGAAGGTTCAAATATTGCAGGAATCCGGTAAAATTTGCCCAAATCCTCGGCAGCCGCGCATTCTTCCTGCGTCAGCAGCACTTCATGCTGCTTGTCCCCTTCCCGCGCGCCGGTAACTTCTATTCCATACCGTCCTCCGAACAGTTCATTGACCGCCTGGGCAAGCGACCCTACGGTACACGCCGGCGCCTTCTGCACAAACCGGTCGCCCGGCCGGGCATGTGCAAATGCATACACCGTCAGTTCCACTGCCTCTTCCAACGTCATAATAAACCGCGTCATCATAGGGTCTGTCACCGTAAGCGGCTCGCCCGCCCGTATTTGCTCCACAAACACAGGTACTACACTCCCGCGCGAACACAGGACATTCCCAAAACGGGTGCCGCTGATACACATTTGGACTCCCTGTGCCGCACGGGATAAACATAATTTTTCCATCATGGCTTTGGTCAGCCCCATCACGCTTTCCGGATAAGCAGCCTTGTCAGTTGAAAGGAAAACAAACCGTTCAACCCCCGCTTCCTGTGCTGCATCCAGCACATTCCCGGTTCCCAACACATTGGTTTTAAACGCTTCCATGGGGAACCGCTCACAGGATGGTACCTGCTTAAATGCCGCCGCATGAAATACAAAATCTATACCGCGCATGGCACAGCGGACGCTCTCTATATCACGTACATCCCCCAAATAAAAAGATACTGGGTTCCCCTGATACCGCCGCGCCATATCCGCCTGCTTTTTTTCATCCCGTGAAAAAATACGGATTTCTGCAATATCCGAATCCAAAAACCGGTCAAGCACTGCATGCCCAAATGAGCCAGTGCCTCCCGTAATCAATAACCGCTTGCCGCCAAACATCCGGCACCCCTCCTGCTCATCCTCTGTAAGCCGTTACCCCCGTAAGGGCCACCTTGCCCGAAATAAAACCGTCCTGTTCCGGCTGTTCCTTTGCATAATCAGTAGACAGGTACTTTTTATTGTCATCGGCAAATACGGTAACCACACAACCGCTGCCGCCGAGTTCCTCCTGTGCCAAAACCGCTCCCAAGAAGTTTGCGCCGGACGAAACGCCAACGCCAATTCCCAGTTGCTGCGACAACATCCGCGCCATATTGATGGCATCCCCATCATCCACCGATACCACATGGTCCAATTGGTCCAAATGGACAATGCTGGGTATAAATTCATCTGAAATGCCGTAAATCCGGTGCCGGCCTGTTTTATATCCAGAAGACAGCGTAGGGGAATTGGATGGTTCCAACGGATGGACACGGCAAGATGGATTGGCCCGCCGAAAACTCCGCCCCAATCCCATAATCGTACCGCCCGTTCCAACCCCAGCAACCACTGCGTCAGGCGTTAAATGCAAATGGGAAAGCTGCTGTAGGATTTCCGTCCCGGTTATGAGGTCATGCGTCTCCACATTATCCTCATTAGAAAACTGCCGCGGCAGGAAAACGCCTCCTTCTTTGCCCATATCTTCCGCCATTTGAATAGACCCCAAAAATCCACCTTGTTCCCGCGAAACCAAATGAACCTTTGCGCCATAGCTTTCCATCAAAGCAATCCGCTCAGCACTCATCCAGTCAGGCATGTAAATAACAACGTCATGCCCCAAATACCGTCCCAGCGCCGAAAATGAAATTCCCGTATTGCCGCTGGTGGCTTCTGCAATGATATCCCCAGGATGGATAGTCCCTTCCCGATAAGCCTTTTGCAAAATATAAAATGCCACCCGGTCTTTGATACTACCGGTCAAATTATAATACTCCGCTTTAGCATATATACGGCGGGTTTGCCCGCCAAACTGGTATTTGATTTCCAACAGCGGCGTTTTGGATATCATAGCCGCTATTGCCTGAAACTTTGTTTCTATCATAAAATGCGCCTCAACTCTCTTGCCAAATTGCCTTACCATCCATTGTATTCATAATCCATCCAAAAATTGCGATGTATTTATCATACCATAGAACATTTGGATTTTCAAGCCCGCGCCTTGTATACCGAAAAAACAACACCGCTTTTCCATAAATGGAAAAAGCGGTGTTGTTTATAAAAGATGCTTACATGCCTTTGAGTTCTTTTACACGGGCCTGCGCCGCAGCTAAACGTGCAATCGGCACACGGTACGGGGAGCACGATACATAATTGAGCCCTGCAAAATGGCAGAATTCCACCGAAGACGGATCGCCGCCATGCTCGCCGCAAATACCCAATTTGATATTGGGACGGGTTTTGCGTCCCAGTTCGGCTGCCATCTTCACCAGTTTGCCGACACCCTTCTGGTCAAGCTTGGCAAACGGATCAAATTCAAAAATCTTCTTGGTGTAGTAATCCTCTAAGAATGCACCAGCATCGTCACGCGAGAACCCAAACGTCATCTGCGTCAAATCATTGGTACCAAACGAGAAGAACTCAGCTTCCTGCGCAATTTCATCCGCCGTCAAAGCAGCGCGCGGGATCTCAATCATGGTACCAATCTTATAATCCAATTTTACACCGGCTTTTTCAATTGCATCGTCAGCAGCTTTTTTCACAACGTCTTTGACATACTTCAGCTCCTGTACTTCGCCCACCAGCGGGATCATGATTTCCGGAATGACGCTCATGCCTTTTTTATTTACATTAATGGCAGCCTCAATAATTGCTTTGGTCTGCATGACTGCAATTTCTGGATAGGTAACCGCCAAACGGCAGCCACGATGTCCCAGCATGGGGTTGAACTCGTGCAAGCTTTCTACAGTGGTTTTCAGTTCATTAAATGAAATCCCCATTTCTTTTGCCAGCACTTTAATACCTTCATCATCGTGCGGCAGGAATTCGTGCAGCGGGGGATCCAACAGACGGATGGTTACCGGATAGCCCTGCATAGCCTCAAACAATCCTTCAAAGTCACCGCGCTGCATAGGAAGCAACTTCGCCAACGCTTTTTCCCGCTGGGTAGAATTCTTGGATACAATCATTTCACGCATCGCCATAATGCGGTCTTCATCAAAGAACATATGCTCGGTACGGCACAATCCAACGCCCTGCGCACCAAAACTAAATGCCGTCTGGGCATCCTTCGGCGTATCGGCATTGGTACGGACTTCCAGTGTACGGAGCTCGTCTGCCCAGCCCATAAACCGTCCAAAATCACCGGCAAGCTGTGCTTCTACCGTTTTAATCGCTTCGCCGTATACGTTACCTGTAGAACCATCAATCGAAATATAGTCGCCTTCTTTGATGGTGATACCATTTGCGGTAAACTGCTTCGCCTGCTCGTCAATCACAATTTCACCGCAGCCAGCTACACAGCAAGTCCCCATGCCGCGCGCAACAACCGCCGCGTGGGATGTCATACCGCCGCGCACAGTCAGGATACCTTCCGACGCATCCATCCCCTCAATATCTTCCGGCGAAGTTTCCAGACGCACCAACACAACCTTTTCACCGTTTTTGTGATGATCCATTGCATCCTGCGCCGTGAAGTATACTTTACCGCAAGCAGCGCCGGGAGAAGCCGGCAAACCCTTTGCAATCGGGGTTGCTGCTTTCAAAGCCGCCGCGTCAAACTGCGGGTGCAGCAGTGCGTCCAACTGCTTGGGCTCAACTTTCATCAACGCTTCTTCTTTGGTGGCCATGCCTTCATCCACCAGGTCGACTGCAATTTTAAGCGCCGCAGCAGCGGTGCGTTTGCCGTTTCTGGTTTGCAGCATGTACAGCTTGCCGTTTTCAATTTTAAACTCCATATCCTGCATATCTTTATAATGGTTTTCCAGGTTGTTTGCAATTTCGGTAAACTGCTTGTACACTTCCGGCATATCCTCTTCCAGATGCGAAATCGGGTTGGGGGTACGGATACCGGCCACCACGTCTTCGCCCTGCGCATTCATCAAATATTCGCCGTACAGCTTTTTCTCACCAGTTGCCGGATTGCGGGTAAAGGCAACGCCAGTGCCGGATTTTTCACCCATATTGCCAAATACCATAGCCTGCACGTTGACAGCCGTACCCCAGGAACCCGGGATATCATTCATACGGCGGTAAACGATTGCACGCGGGTTATTCCACGAACGGAACACCGCTTTGACTGCTTCAATCATTTGGGTACGCGGATCCTGCGGGAAGTCCTCGCCCTTTTCCTTTTTATACAGCTCTTTAAACTGGGCAACCAGTTTTTTCATATCCTCTGCGTCCAGCTCGGTATCCAGCTTCACGCCTTTTTCCTCTTTCATTTGGTCAATCTGGTTTTCAAACAGGTGCTTTGGCACCTCCATAACAACATCAGAAAACATTTGGATAAACCGGCGGTAGCTGTCATAGGCAAACCGTTCATTGCCAGTCAGGTTGGCCAGCCCAACGACCACTTCATCATTCAGGCCCAGGTTCAAGATGGTATCCATCATACCCGGCATAGAAGCGCGCGCACCCGAACGGACAGAAACCAAAAACGGGTTGGAAACATCGCCCATTTTCTTACCGGCATTTTTTTCAGTAACTGCCAGCGCTTCTTCAATCTGTTTGATAATTTCGTCGTTGATGACCTGTCCATCTTCATAATACTTGGTGCAAGCTTCGGTTGAAACCGTAAAACCCTGCGGAACCGGAAAGCCCAGCTTGGTCATTTCAGCCAAATTCGCACCTTTCCCGCCCAGAAGATTGCGCATACTCGCGTCGCCTTCCGAGAACAGGTAAACATACTTATGTGCCATTTACAAACTACCTCCTGTAACTCTATTTTTCATCATCGTTTATTTTATAACAAGTTTTAGAAAATTTCCAGTCTTTTTTGAAAATTTGTTCATATTTTTTTCATTTTTACGTAATATACGAAAAATCGTCAAAATAACACTGTCCGATTGCCCATTTTTACCTATTCAAACAAGATTTTTTTTAAATAATCCAAAGAAGGGAACCAAATATCTAACTGGCAGAGCAGATATTGTTCCGCCAACCCAACCAGCGGCTGCAATACCTCGTCAGTCACTTGAAAACCAAACGCCTGTTTTCCATCGCAATTGGAAATATAATACACCGCTTTGCGCACACCTACGGTAAGCGGCAGCGCATGTGCCTCCCCAGCAGCGCAGTTTTTACACAAAACACCGCCCGCAGTACAAGAAAACGCATCCGCTTCCTGCCTGCCGCACCGTACACATTGGCGCAGCTCGGGCAGATATCCAATGGATGCAGCGGTTTTGAGCTCAAACACCGCCTTTGTTTTGAGAAGCTCTGATAAAATATCACCGTCCCGGCAGCGCTGTTCCGCCTTTCCCAGCACATATAAGGCATTTAAAACGAATGAAAAATAAGTATCTTCCCCTACCAAGTCGCCGGAAATATTGTTGACAATATCCATAAAATATGTAGCCAGGCTCACCTTTTCCACACTGGTGCGGAGGTCATAAAAACTTTCCAGCACCTCCGCACCAGAAACATAATACAGCCCTGTTTTTGAGCTTAATAAAAACCTGCTATAACAAAAAAGCTGTAATCCTGCAAAGTCCTTGTGCTTATGACTCCGTACCCCCTTTGCAATGGCCGTCACCCGTCCCAAATCGCGCGTCAGGATGGTAAACAGCCGGTCGTTATCATTCAAATTGCATACCTTCAAAATCAATCCCGCCGTTTTTATCGGCTCCATGGTTTTCTGTTTCCTCCGTTTCGCCGGCCCGGTAGAGCAGATAGCTGTCCACACTGCCGGTATTGACAAAAATATTCCAATAGGTTTCACTTGTCATCTGGTTTTCCTCCCCTTGGTTGGTATCCATAGGATTTCACCAGATGTATGGTTCTATGTTGTCAAATGTGCCCAGGCTTAGTGCTCCAATCCAATTTCGCGCATGGCGCTTTCTGAATTGCGCCAGCCGGGCTTGACCTTTACCCACAATTCCAAATACACTTTTTTGCCCAGCAACCGTTCACAGTCTACCCGCGCAAGGGTCCCAACCTGCTTGAGCGTCTTTCCGCCGGCGCCGATGATAATCCCCTTGTGCGACGCTTTTTCGCAGTAAATATTGGCGGAAATCTCATCCCTATCGCTTAGCTCCTTCATTTTTACCACTTCAATCGCCGTGCCGTGCGGCACTTCCTGGTTGAGCAGCCGCAGCAGCTTTTCCCGTATGATTTCAGCCACCACCTGCTTTTCCTGCTGGTCGGTCACCATATCCTCCGGGTAATACATGGGTCCTTGGGGCAAATGCTGCTTGATCAATCCCTTCAATTGTTCCAGCCCGTCGCCGGTACGCGCGCTGACAGGGATGATATCTAAAAAGGAATGCAGCCGGCTATAGGCCGCCAGAACCGGCAGCAGGGCTTCTTTTTTCACTGTGTCCACTTTATTGATAATCAAAATCGCCGGGATGGCCCCAATCTTTTGAACCATTTCCCGCTCAGCCTCCCGGATTTCTTCCACAGGTTCTGCCACCATCAGCAGCATATCCACATCGCCGATGGTTTCATTTACCGCGCGCACCATAGACTCCCCCAGTTTGGTGCGCGGCTTATGGAAGCCGGGGGTATCCAAAAAAATCATCTGGCTATCCTGGTCGGTTGCAATGGATAAAATTTTCCCCCGCGTGGTTTGCGGTTTTGCAGAAATGATTGCAATTTTTTGCCCCACCAATGCATTCATCAATGTCGATTTCCCTACATTTGGCCGCCCGATAATGCCAATATACCCTGATTTAAAATTTTGATTCATTGGTTTTCTCCTCATTTTGAAATACCCATCCGCCTATAAACCATACCGCCAGCACAATATATGCAGCCGTTCCCGCCCAAACGGCCGGCGTATCCGCAGCAAACTGCAAAATAGACCAAATAATATCTGGTTTCCAAAACAATACAATGCCTACCGCCACCGCAATCACCGCCGACAAAAACACCGCACCGGCCGCCACGTCCTTGGCAATTTTCGCCATAGGATGATAGGTTTTGCAATAGATATCCACCGTCGCTTCAATTGCCGTGTTTATCATCTCACAAATCATGACAAACAAAATGGTAAATGCCAGCAAAACCGTTTCTATTTCTGTCAATTGAAAAAAACGCGACAAGATCAGCACCGTAAGCGCCGCCACCATATGGAACCTGAAATTGCGCTGGGTGCGGATACAGTACCACACACCAGAAATGGCGTATCCAAAGCTTTTTACAAGCGAATGTACCATGTCCCAGTTCCTCCGCTACCTTGTCAGACCCAAAAGTGCCAACACCGCTTCCTCTTTTTGCCGCATAACCGCCCGTTCTTCCTCTGTTTCATGGTCATAGCCCAGCAAATGGAGCACCGAATGGCATACCAAAAAGCCCACCTCGCGCTGGAACGAATGCCCATATTCCGCCGCCTGCGCTTTGGCCCGTTCCAGCGATATCACTATATCCCCCAGCACCACAGTACCCAAATAGGAATCCCCCACATTGTCAATGACCCGTCCGCCAGAAAAATCCAGCATGGGGAACGACAGCACATCCGTAGGCTTGTCCAACTGGCGGAATTCGCCGTTGATTTCCCGGATTTGCATATCGTCTACCAATAAAACGCTGACCTCAGCGTTTTTTTCAAACGTTTCATATTCCAGCGCCTTGCCGATGACCCGTTCAATCAATGCCTGCAATGCATCATCCACAGCACAGGCTTCCTGCGTATTTTCCATATAAATATCCAGCTTCATTGTTTTCCCCTTTTCGCTGCGTATTTTGCCTCCCGCCGCTGCTCTGCCTTCTCATAGGCTTTGATGATTTCCTGTACCAGCCGGTGCCGCACCACATCCCGCTCGGTTAAATAGCAAAAAGCGATATCGTCAATGTTCTTGAGTATGCCCATCACATCGCGCAGTCCCGACCGCTTGCCATCCGGCAAATCCACCTGCGTAATATCGCCGGTTACAATGGCACGGGAATTAAAACCCACACGGGTTAAAAACATCTTCATCTGTTCCGGTGTGGTATTTTGCGCCTCATCCAAAATAATAAAGCTATCGTCCAGCGTCCGGCCGCGCATATAGGCCAGCGGCGCAATTTCAATGCTGCCCTTTTCCACATGCCGCTGGTAGGTTTCCATGCCAAACATATCATAGAGCGCATCATAGAGCGGGCGCAGGTACGGGTCCACCTTATTTTGCAAATCCCCGGGCAGAAAACCCAGCTTTTCCCCTGCCTCTACCGCCGGACGGGTCAGAATGATGCGACTGACCTCTTTGTTCTTAAATGCCTTTACTGCCATAGCCACTGCAAGATAGGTCTTTCCGGTACCCGCCGGGCCAATGCCAAACGTGATGGTATTGTTTTTGATAGCGTCTACATAATGCTTCTGCCCCATGGTTTTACTTTTTATCGGACGTCCTTTGGCAGTAATGCAAATGCAGTCGCTGCCATATAATGCAGATTCATCAATTCCTTCTTTCGCCATAGAAATGGCATAGAGGACATTTTGTTCCGTGAGCTGCTCTTCTTTGTCCAGCAGCAGCGCCAGATTGCGCAGCACCGTTGCAGCCATTGCCACATTGCGTTCATCTCCCGACAGTTTTACCACCGACTCCCGGTTCACAATGCTCACATTGAGTTCTTTTTCTATCAAATTTACATTTTTGTCAAACTGCCCAAACAGGGCAATCACACGGTCGATGTTGTCAAATTCCAAACTGGTCTCCAATCGTCAATTCCTCCTAAGTACCCGATTCTTCCACTTCTATTTGTACGGTACGGCCAATTTCCTCTATGCATTCATACGACAGCTTTACCTGTATATTTCCATTTTCCAGCGGTACAAAACTGCTATCTTTCGTCACAACAGTAGTATCTGCGCCGAACGTGCTTTCTATGTCCTCTGCCAGCGCCTGCGTCCCCAGTTCCGCAGCCTGTTCCGGCGTCAGCGCTTCTTCTTCGCGCAATAGTTCAAAATGCGTTTCGGTCGTCACATAAAACGGCAAAAAATGATTCCCGCCTAAATTCATACGGTGTACGGCAGTTTCCGTTTCATAATATTCATAGGGTGGTTTTTCATCTATGTATAATTGTACCTTAAAATTGAACAAATGCAAAGTGTTTTTTGAAATTTTTTTCCCCGTCCGGGATGTATTGACTTTTACAAGCGGGAATTCCCCTTCCTGCTCGTAATAGGTACGCGCTTTGATACTGCCCGACGAGTGCAGATACCGTACCCCCTCGTACATGGTACCCGTCACCCCGCTCACCAGCAAATCCCCCGCTTCTACCACATCCCCTACCGATACCATCTTTTCACCATAGGTAGCAACCACCGATGTCACCAACCCCCGCCGGGAAGCGACAATATTGCAGGGGGTATCCTTATCCACAATTTCTGGTATGGGCTGCTTTTCCTTCACTTCCACCGTAGCCTTGGTGCCCTTGATATCCACCCATAGCCACGAAAGCCCGTCTACATCCAGCATCATTTGGTTTTGCAGAGATACCACGTCAATGCCGTGCCGCAACCGCCCTTCTTTCAGCCCGTTTTTTTCCAACGCCTCCAATATCTGCTCGGTGGGTACCGCGCTGTTACCCGTCACTTCAACGACCCAGATAAACGACGTTAAATATGCCAGCAGCGCAAGGGCGATGGCTGCGCCAATCAAAAAAGCCTTCCGCTTTTTGTGCCGGTGCAGCAAAAACGGCAGGCCATGTTTTTCCAGTATCCGTATCCGCGCATGTGTTTTGCGCGCAATCGGCCGCAAGCTCCGGAACCCGTCGATGGAAAGCTTTACATTTACCTGGTTTGCGCCGCGGTGTTTCACATCCCACATATAAATATCCCGATGCATACAGATATTTAAAAAACGTTCAATAAAAAAACCCCGCACACTGATATGGACAAACCCCTTGATAAAATTCAAAATCCGGATAAACAGCATTCTGCGTTCCCCCTATTGGTATTCCACCGATGCAATTTCCCCGGATATACTCAATTCCTCGGTGGTCATAGAATCAATTTCCAAATCTTTACCTGTAATGGTGATGACAAATTGATTGGTATTGATTTTCACAGTATTTTCATCATATGTAATAATCCCTTTATAATTTTCAATCCATAAACTGGTATTGGAATCCAGTACAAGTTTTGGTACGTCCAGTACAATTTCCTGCGGGACATCCAATATATTTGTAATCTTTTCTTTCATTTTCTTTTTTGTCATTGCCACGGCTCCTTTTTGCAAACGGGAATGATATCCCTATTTTAAAATTTATGTCGGGGCCGTGCAGAATATGAATAAACCGGGCGTCTGCCAATATAATTGGTAATACAAAACTGGAGGTGGTTGTTTTGAAATCCAAGCTTCCGTTCCAGCAGCTCGCAAAAACTTCGCTGCTGCTCGCTGCCATTTTCTGCCTGGCATTATCGTCCGGCAATGCTATGCAAGCTGCAAAAGACGCCCTATCCACCTGCTTGTACATCTTGCTGCCATCCTTATTCCCATTTTTTGTCCTATCCCGTATGCTGATAAAATCGGGCGGCGCAGCACTGCTGGGGCGTATTTGCGACCGCATCATGCGTCCGCTGTTTAATATTAACGGCAACGGCGCATCAGCTTTTATTCTCGGCATTATCAGCGGCTATCCTGTCGGCGCCAAAACTGTCACAGAGTTATATCGAGAAAAAGCGCTGTCCAAACCGGAAGCAGAAAACCTACTTTGCTTTTCCAATAATTCTGGCCCATTATTCATCCTTGGCGCCGTCGGAACTGGCATGCTTGTAAACCGCCATGCTGGCATTTTGCTGTACATTGTCCACGTACTTGCTTCCGTTTCAGTGGGTGTCCTGCTGCGGTTTACCATCCCTTCCTCCAGCATCCGTACATTGGCGGCACAGCGCCGCAGCAGTAGGGATATCTTCACCTCATCAGTTGAAGACAGCATCATCACCCTGCTGCACGTTTTTGGCTATGTGATTTTCTTTGCAGTTGTTATGCAGTTGCTCCAGGACTACCATTGCATTGCAATCCTCACACATATGCTGTCTGCTGTCAACCTTCCCAGCGAAGTGACCCAGGCGCTTGCCTGCGGCGCACTGGAATTAACCACTGTTATCAAAATGCTGAGCGGGGCAACTGCTGTCCCGCTCAGCATAAAACTGGTTTTTATCTCCGCCATTTTAGGTTGGGCCGGCCTGTCGGTACACTTTCAAGTCAAAGGCATTTTATCCGGTAGCGGCTTATCGTTTTCCAAATACCTTATCGGCAAAGGGCTTCACGCTGCAATAGCCGCCATTTATACCGCAATTGCAATATATATCATCAAACCGGATACGCCCGCTTTTGCACTGCCTGCCTTCATGATACCAGCGCAAAATTTTGAAACGCCGTTTTATTTCCTGATTTTAACCCTTATCATTTTATTGTTTTATACCATCCAGGTCACGGGTTTAACTGGTAAACGGAAAAGGCCAGTACAAAAGCATACATAAGCCACACCAGATAAACCAGCACGATGACGCCTGCCAAACGGCGGATCCGGTAAAACTGAAATGCCGTGATTGCCGCCAGTATCAACATCATGCCCAGCCAAATAACTGCAAACCCGTATAATTCCCACCGGAAAAAAATAGGCAGCCACAAGACGTTTGCCGCAATCCCCAAAATATAATAAAACAACGCTTCCCGTACGCCAGGTTGATGTATTCCCGCTGAAAAGACCAGATAGGCTGCAAATCCCAAAAGTAAATATAAAATTGTCCAAACAGCAGGAAACAATGCTGCCGGCGGAGCAAATTCCGGCTTTATCAAATTAGCATATGCCGTCTGTACATCGCCTGCCAGCAGGCTGCTGAATATCCCTGCCGCCAAAGTCCCCAGCATCCAAATAGCCAATTCTTTCCATTTTTTTAGATTTACCGCCTGAATCATATCCGCACACTCCTTTTTGGCCGGCAGACATGCTGCCGCATTTGTACATATATATGCAGCGCAGCGCGCGGACATGAAAAAAGCCGCCCGGCAACAAAAGCCGGGCGGCTTTTTCTTTTTACTCTAAAATATAGACTTTTGCTGTTCGTCTTCCAAAATTCCGTACTTCAGACGCCGTAGGGAAAAACAGGTCAACCTTGTTGCCCTTAATTGCCCCGCCGGTGTCTTCTGCCACCGCATAGCCATATACCCAACTGCCATTGTCCGCTTCAATATACAAACGCGAACCAAGCGGGATTACCCGCGGGTCAACTGCTACCGTTCCCCGCTTACAATAGGTCCCGGTCGCCGTAATCCCATGCCCTGGCTGTCCCGGATATTTGCCGGTACTCTCATATGACAAGTCGTATGCCGTCGCCGTGCAGGTTAACACCTTAGAATACCGGAAATTATCCCCGCGCGAGGTCAATACATAATCTTTTGTGCCATATTCCACAATTTTCGTAACTGGCTCTGTTACTACCGTTTCTTCTACTAAAGTACTATCCTGTTCCACGCCATCGCAATATGTTACTTCATATTTTTGTACCTTCACACCTTCCTGTCCTTGTTGGATAATCTTTGTGACGCCTTTATCCAACTGTGCATTTGCCCGTTGCTCCGTCTCATAAGGGATGGATGCATTTTCCTCCCGCATTTGCTTTTCCACCCGCGTCACAATAAGTTCCATATTGGGGATAATTTCATCTTCCAGCCGGGCGCTGAGCATGTCATCCTGATTTAATACAACGCCTGCATCATCCAAAAATTCTGTCACTGTATCGGCTGCCGTCAAATACTGCTTAGACTCTCCCAACTCTACTACCGAAACCGGGACAGCCCGTTTTACAATAATTTGATCCACATCCCCGACCTGCGTTTCCTGGGCAGGCGTCACACGGTCAAACTCCCCAACCGCAATCCGCTGTTCATCCAGCACCTCACCGACCGTCGCTTTCATGGTATGGACAGTGAGCGTGTTGCCATCATACAAAATCTGTACCTGCCGAAAAGACGCCGCATAAACTGTGACAACTGCCGCCAGGATAACCAAAACCGTTACAATGGCAATGAGCTGTTTGTGTTTCTTGGTCATGTTCTGAAGAACCATATCCGCCTCCTAATTTCCCTTCACGCCGCAAGGCGTTCCAAAAAGTTTCACTGCTCTTTTGGCAAAAGTCAATCGTTGGGCTGGCTACATTCTAAAGGATTTCGCTGCCATTTGTCAAATTGCAACCCATAATTTTCCAAAAAATAATAGGCACTTTTACCAAATTGAATAGTATTTTTTCCTAATATTATAATTTTATACCAGATTATGAAATATAATCCAAAACTGCCTGGTAGGCAGTTATCATCAATATATGAAGATGTCAAAGAAAAATTACAAAAGTATTACAAATAAATTTCTTTTGTGTAATTTATACAAAAATAAATGTAATATATTGTAAAACAAAAAGGATTGCTGTTGATTTTCTTGTATTTCCCAGCTTTTTCACGCCTTGCAAACATGCGCAGCCTATGCTACAATACAATTGTTATGCAAGAACACTGGGGGACGGGTTATGAAACTGTACACCAAACGGTTAACTCTTATACCGCTTTCGCTCACGCAATTTTCCATATATCTACAAAATCCCGTTATGCTGGAAAAAGCCATGGGGCTTCGCCCTTCCGGCCATCCAATCCCTGCTTATGCACGCCAGGCGATGGAATGGCACTATTGGATGGCAGCAGAGCAACCGGATGCTTTTTTGTGGTTTACCAATTGGCAAATTATATGGACTGCTGAAAACCGTTCCGTCGGTTATGCCTGTTTTCAAGGCCCGCCTGCAGCCCCAGCACAAATGGTTGAATTGGGTTACCATATCCATCTTCCGTACCGCCGCAATGGCTATATGACGGAAGCTGCCTGCAAACTATGCGACTGGGCGCTGGAACAGCCAATGGTCAGGGGGGTTTTTGCCCAGACGGAATTGGGCAACTATCCATCAGAGGGCGTTTTGCAACGCTGCGGTATGAAGTTGGAACATGCTGGAGATGGGATCGGATGCTGGGTCAAATATAAATCACAATAAAAATATAAAATATATTCCGAAATATAGACAAATATGTTATAATATGTTAGGCTAATTACATACGATACTGATTTCAAAAAGTAAGGTGATGTTTTTTTGAATAAAACAAGCTTCCGCACCAGATGCCCCGGATGCAGGAAATTAATCGCCGTGATTGAACCGCCAATCACAAGCTTCCATTTATCATATAGCCAGGAATTGCTGCAACAAGTTATCAGCGGGAAATTTAACCAGGTATTTTGTTCAAACTGCAAAAAGTTATTCCGGCACGAAGTAGAACTTTTTTTGTTTCACGAAATCAACCAGTATGCCATATTGGCAGATGCGCGGAAAGAAAAGGACATCATACGCGGAAATACAGAACTATTGCAGTTATTTGGGC
Source organism: uncultured Clostridia bacterium (assembly GCA_937959315.1). Taxonomy (GTDB): domain Bacteria; phylum Bacillota; class Clostridia; order UMGS1810; family UMGS1810; genus CALGRC01. The sequence goes on from CALGRC010000203.1 coordinate 19,020, forward strand.
ATACGCAATTCCGGTTCCGCGCAGTTCGGTTTGCCATAGAAGCCATAGAAAAAGTGCGGATATTTGAAGACGGATGGGATGACAGAGCACTTGAACTGCTCAAATTTGATTTTTGTCCGCAGGATATAAAGGAAAATAAAAAAACCAACCTATTATTGTACGACGGTACTACCCAGGATTCCATCTCATTTTGTGTATTGGATGATTTTGATCAGCCGACAGATATGAGGTTTGACGTGCCGATAGAGCAGTACCAGGCCTATGCCGCCCGGTTTTCCCCAGAATCTTTAGACAGTCCGGCCATCTGTTGGAAACGTATTGACATAGATTGGGCAGAGGCACAATCGGAAACTAAATAGCCCTTTTTGCCTGGCTAGCGCCATTTTTTCCGATACTTTATACAATAGTTATTGCCACTGCCAGCGTTTTATGGTATCATGGGAACAACAAATTACGACAATTACCGTATGGGAGGATGTCTATGAGTACCAATAATACGCTGGAGCATAAACCCCAAAAGACAGAGCAGCCCCCATTGCCAACGGTTCCATCCTCCCAAAAGCCCTTTGCTGCCGGCATGGGATACTATAAGCTCTTTTGGTTTTTTATGATTGGAAGCTTTTTGGGCGTAATTGTGGAACTCATCTATTGCCTGGCCACAAAACATACGGTTGAAAGCAGGGCCGGCGTTATTTATGGGCCGTTTAACCCGGTTTATGGGTTTGGCGCTGTTTTAATGGCGCTGCTCCTAGGCAGGCTAGCCAATAAACGCGATATTTGGATTTTTTTCAGCGCAATGCTGGTAGGTGGCCTATTTGAATATGTTTGCAGCCTTTGGCAGGAACTTTCCCTTGGGACTGTATCGTGGGAATACAGCCATACGCCGTTTAATCTGGATGGCCGGACCAATTTGATGTTTTCTTTCTTTTGGGGTATCCTGGGGCTTTTTTGGGTAAAAGACCTCTTCCCGCGGATTTCCCGGTTAATTGAACGGATCCCAAAGAAAATCGGTATCCCGCTCACCTGGTTTTTTACCGTTTTTATGGCCATTGATATGGGAATTTCCTGGATGGCTGTTGACCGCCAGGTGCAGCGCCATCATGGTATTCCGCCGCAAAATACAATTGATATTTTTTTAGATCAAAAATATCCTGATGAGTATTTGAAAAAAATTTATCCCCATATGATTTTTGTCAACCAAACAACCGACTTGCACAACCGCTGTGAAAACAATTAAAAAAGAGCCCGGATTTTTATTTGCCGGGCTCTTTTGCTATGATCTTTTATGCATCCGCTGCCGGCGCAGTATAGGTACGGGTTGCATATTCTGCATTGAGCAGATATAACCCTTTGGCATCATGGCCAAACAGCTCATATTTTTTACAGAGGTCAGAGGCATTTTTTTCTTCTTCCCCCTGTTCTTTGATAAACCAATCCAAAAATTGCAGCGTTTTATAATCATGCTCCGCCATGGCAGCCGCATAAATATCATTAATAGAAGCCGTAATAAACCGCTCATGCTCCAATGCAGCCAGCAACGGTGCTTTCACATCTTCAAATGCTTCTGTCGGCGCAGCAATTGCATCCAAACGGACACGGGTGCCATCCTCTATGAGATACGACCGAATCATCATTGCATGATCACGTTCTTCCTGCGCCTGGATGGAAAACCAGTTTGCAAACCCATCTAAATCTTGATCCTCATAATAATTTGCAATGGCAAGATACAAATATGCTGAATAGAATTCTTTTGCAATTTGTTCATTGAGCATTGACGCAATTTTTTCATTTACCATACAGCATTCCCCTTTCTGCATTATAATAACCTTTTCCTATCTTTTCCGTCAGATGGACTTCCGAAGCCCATCCTGCCCCAGCCTTGTGTGAGGAAAAACCGACTTGGCCGCATTTAAAAACTCCGCCGGATGCTGCAGCGCCGGACTATAATGCGTAAGCCAAAGCTCTTTTGCCCCTGCTTCCGCCGCCAATGACGCCGCATCCGAAAACAGCATATGACCTTTTTCCTGCATTTTTGCGCGCATATCGGCATCGCCGTACATTCCCTCACAAATCATCAAATCCACATCCCTGGCTAACGCCGCAACAGCCTTAACCGGGCGCGAATCGGTACAATATGCAACGCACAGCGGGGCGCGTGCGCCGTCCAGCACCATTTCCGGTAATATAGTCCTTCCGTCTACCACCACCTTTTCCCCTGCATGCAGCCATTTATAATAAGGTTTTGGAATACCCAGCGCCTCTGCTTTTTGCGGATTAAACACCGGCTTGCGCCAAAGTTCCGCACGATATCCAAAACATGGCACACGATGATCCAAAGGCAAACTAGATATATGCAAGCCGGCCATCTCCAGCGGTTGTGCCGTCCCTGTCCCGCCGAGCTCCAACAGCCGGATTTCAAATGGCAATGCCGCCGCAATGACCAGCAAGCTAGAAACTACATGCTTCAATCCCCGCGGTCCAACAATTGTCAGCGGCGAAGTCTTGCCCTGGTTTCCCAGCGTCAGCATAAGCCCCGGCAGCCCGGCTACATGGTCTGCGTGGAAATGGGTCAGCAGCAGCGCCTCCAAGCGGCTCATCTTGCACCCGGCAGCAGATAACGCAACCTGCGTCCCCTCGCCGCAGTCAATCAGCACCGCCTTTCCTTCTGCCTCTATCCAGCAGCAAGTTAAAAACCGCCCCGGCAATGGGGCCATGCCGCCGGTCCCCGGCAGACATATGTCCAGCATGATTCCACACCTTTCTGCTTGATTTTTCCATTTTTATCTGATATAATTAAACCCTTAAAACCTATGGTACTAAGATAATCCCTATAAAAAAGCGGTTAATAAACTTGATTCTGTGGCATCATCTTATCAAAGGAGGTTTTTTATCATGAACATCTGGCATGACATAAATGCCGACCGCATATCCCCCACTGATTTTATTTCGGTCATTGAAATTTCCAAAGGCAGCAAGAAAAAATATGAATTGGACAAGGAAACCGGCTTAATTATCTTAGACCGCATTCTTTATACCTCTACCCGTTACCCCGCTAATTATGGGTTTATCCCCCGTACATTTGGAGACGACGACGACCCGCTTGATGTCCTGCTTCTTTGCTCCGAATCGCTGGAACCGCTCACCTTGGCGCGCAGTTATCCCATAGGCCTCATCCGCATGATGGACAACGGACGCAGTGACGAAAAAATCATTGCCATCCCCTTTAACGACCCCACTTACAATGTCTACTCAGATATTTCCCAGCTCCCACAACACATATTTGAAGAAATGCGCCACTTTTTTACCGTTTACAAGGAACTGGAACACAAACAAACCGCCGTAGATGAAATCAGCGGCCCGCAGGAAGCGGTTGCGGTCGTAAAACAGGCCATTGCAAACTATCAGAATAAATTTGGAAATTCATAAAGGGAAAGGGCTTCCATCAGCCCTTTCCTTTTAATTTTTACAGCAATTCCCTGCGCAACTGATCTGCCGGCTTGGGCGACAACAAGGCCGGCGCAATATCAAATACCGTGCGGGCGCCCGTTTCCCCTAGTTTGGCCAGCCGGTAAACCGCACGCGCATAAGCCACCAGTACGCTGGAGGTAAACTGCGGATTGCTGTCCAGCTTCAAGGAAAATTCCAATACATGGCGGTTGGCATCCCCTTCGCCCGTGCCGCCGCCCCGGATGACAAACCCGCCGTGCGGCATAGCGCTATGGTCACGCTTGAGCTCTTCCTCGGTAATAAAATGTACTACCGTATCATAATCGGAAAAATAGTTGGGCATGGTTTTAATATCCCGCTCAATTTTTGCTTTGTCCGCCCCCTCTTCGGCTACGACAAAGCATTCGCGCAAATGTTTTTCCCGTGTGGACAGCGGAGGGTTTTTCCCGCTGCGCGCCGCATCTACTGCGCTTTCTATGGGAATGGTATACTGAATTGCATTTTTTACGCCCTCCACCCGGCGAATGGCATCCGAATGGCCCTGGCTGACTCCTTTTCCCCAAAAGGTATAGGTTTCCCCTTTGGGCAGCACACTGTCAAACAACAAACGCTGGATAGAAAACAATCCCGGGTCCCAGCCCACTGACAGCAAACCAATGTGCCCTGCCGCTTTGGCGGCAGCATCCAGTTTGGCAAAATAATCCGGGATTTTTGCATGGGTGTCAAAACTGTCTACCGTATGGAAAAGCTTTACCATCTCTGGGCCTTGTTCCGGCAAATCGGTAGCCGAACCGCCGCACAAAATCATCACATCGATCGCATCAGTATAGTTTACCGCATCAGCCATAGCATATACCGGCGCGCCGCTGGCAGTTTGCAAACCGGCAGGGTTGCGGCGTGTAAAAATACCCACAAGCTCCATGTCATCATTTTGCCGCATGGCCATTTCCACGCCGCGCCCCAAGTTCCCATATCCTGCAATACCAATTTTAACCATGTTATTTTCCACCTTCCTCATGTAATTGTAACCATACCGTCAATGCATAGAGCAAATCGGACGCACGATTGAGCGCCGCCAGGCAATCCCCGGATAACCCAGCCCGCACCGCGTTCCGTTCTGCCCGGCGCATAACAGTGCGCGCAAGATTGACATAGGCGGCGGCACGGCTGCTGTAGCCATTGCAAAACTGCGAAAACCCGCCGGCCTCCATCTGGCAAGCATCAATCCGTGCTTCTATCTGTGCAAGCTGCGCACCCAACGGCCGCTTTGCCGCACCGGCCGCCTGCCCGCCAAGCAGAATCAGCAACTCCTGCAGCATAGATAAATCTTGCTTTGCCTGCGTATCCCCTACTTCCAGCAACGCTACACCCAAACAGGCCCCGCATTCATCCAATGTGCCAAGCAATTCAAACACCGGGTCGCTCTTTGGCACATCCGCCCGGCCAATTAGGCTGCTGGCACCCCCATCGCCCTGTTTGGTATACAGCTTCATCTGCCCGCTCCTTCCTATCCGTCCAACTGCTTTAGGATATCCAAATACCGCTGGTAACTATCCTCTGTTTTGTTTTTTCCGGGCGTATAATACCGCTTCCCCTGCAAATTATCTGGCAAATACTGCTGCGCAACATAGTGATTGGGAAATTGGTGCGGATATTGATAGGTCAGCCCGCGTCCCAGCTTTTTTGCGCCGCTATAATGGGAATCTTTTAAATGATCGGGCACATTGCCCGCACGGCCAGCCGCAATGTCCGCCATAGCTGCATCAACAGCCATCATGCCCGAGTTGGATTTTGGCAGGCAGGCCAGCATAATCACCGCATCCGCCAGCGGGATCCGCGCTTCAGGGAGCCCTAACTGCAATGCGGAATCAACGCACGCTTTGGTAATGGCAATAGCCTGTGGATAAGCAAGCCCGATATCCTCAGCCGCCGTCACCAACAGGCGGCGGCAGGCGCTTGGCAAATCCCCCCCTTCCAGCAAACGGGCCAGATAATGTACCGCTGCATCAGGGTCACTGCCGCGGATGGATTTTTGAAAAGCGCTCACCACATCATAGTGGCTATCACCGTCTTTATCAAAAAAGAATGATGATTTTTGCGTTGCGGCCTTTGCCGTGTCCAAATCAACCAAGATGTCGTCGCCATCTTGATAAAGCCGGGTTTTCACGCATAGTTCCACACCGTTTAACGCTTTACGGACATCACCAAACGCCGTGCCGGCAATATAGGCAATACTCTCATCGGTAAAAGCGATCGTTTTCCCGGGATAATCCTTCTGGATAATATCAATACCCCGCCGCACTGCGCATGCAATATCCGCATCTTCCACCATTTTAAACTCTATGACAGTACACCGGGATAAAATAGCGCTGTACACATAAAAGTAAGGATTTTCTGTGGTACTAGCCACCAAGGTAATCTGCCCGTTCTCAATATATTCCAATAACGATTGCTGCTGCTTTTTATTGAAATTCTGAATTTCATCTAAATACAGCAACACCCCGCCGCGGTTTTCAAACGAATCCAGACGGCTGGCAATATCTTTGATATCTTTTGTAGATGCATTGGTTGCATTGAGTTTATAAAAAGTCCTGCCGCTCGCTTTGGCACAAATATTGGCCACGGTGGTTTTTCCCGTACCGGAGGGCCCAAAAAAAATCATGTTGGGAATATCGCCGCCCTTGATGATATTGGTCAGCAGTTTTCCCTCGCCTATCAAATGCCGCTGCCCCACAACGTCGTCAAGTGTTTGCGGACGAATCCGGTCTGCCAATGGGCTCATGTCAGTTTCACCACACCTTTATAGTTGAAAGGAAGGCGTGACAATCTGCGTCACGCCTTAAAACACTTACTGATATAACGGGTACTTGCCGCACAGTGCTTTGACCCGCGCGCGCACCTCGTCAAATTTAGATTCGCCGCCCTTCAGCGTCAGCGCAATCAGGGCCGCGACCTCTTTCATATCATCCTCTTGAAAACCACGCGAAGTCACCGCCGGTGTTCCCAGCCGCAGGCCGCTGGTGATAAACGGGCTGGCCGGATCAAACGGAATGGTGTTTTTGTTGGCTGTAATTCCCACCTCGTCCAGCAGTTTTTCAGCCACCTTCCCGGTCAGCTCCACACTGCGCAAATCAATGAGCATCAAATGGTTGTCGGTACCGCCCGATACCAGCTTAAACCCCTCAGCCATCAGCGCTTGTGCCAACGCTTTGGCATTTTTCACCACCTGGGTTTGGTAGGCTTTAAACTCGTCTGACAGCGCTTCCTGGAAGCAAACAGCCTTTGCGGCAATGATATGCATAAGCGGGCCGCCCTGGATGCCTGGGAATACCGCTTTGTTGATCATTTTCGCGTATTCTTCTTTGCACAAAATAAGGCCGCCCCGTGGGCCGCGCAAGGTTTTATGCGTGGTGGTGGTCACAAAGTCGGCATACGGCACCGGATTGGGATGCAAGCCCGCTGCCACAAGCCCCGCAATATGGGCAATATCTACCATTAAATAAGCGCCCACTTCCTTGGCGATGGCAGAAAACTTCTCAAAATCAATGGTACGGGAATAGGCGCTTGCCCCTGCAATAATTAGCTTTGGTTTATGCTCAATAGCCAAATCCCGCAGTGCGTCATAATCTATGCGCTCGGTTTTTTCATCCACACCATAAGGTACAATGTTAAAATATTTCCCGGACATATTGACCGGGCTGCCATGGCTCAAATGGCCGCCATGCGACAAATTCATGCCCAGCACGGTGTCGCCGGGATTCAAGCAGGCAAAAAACACCGCCATATTGGCCTGTGCGCCGGAATGCGGCTGTACATTGGCATGTTCGGCGCCAAAGATTTTCTTCGCGCGCTCAATCGCCAAATTTTCTACCACATCAACGCACTCGCAGCCGCCGTAATACCGCTTGCCTGGATACCCCTCGGCATATTTATTGGTCAGCGGCGTACCCATGGCTTCAATGACCGCATTGCTGACAAAATTTTCACTTGCAATCAATTCAATTTTATCCCGCTGCCGGTTAACCTCAGCCTCAATGGCATCTGCCACCTGCGGGTCAATTTTCCGGATTTCCTGTGTAGAATACATCGCCATTCCTCTTTTCTCTTGGAGTTTGCCTTTATTATATAATTTATTGGGCTTTTTTTCAAGTCCCCTGTTTATTTTTTGTCATTTTTTCAAAATCCCCCTTGACTTTTTGCCGCAATCAGGTATGATGAATGGTAAATAAGACAAAGGAGCGGTATATTATGAAAAAAATTTCAGTGGGCGGGTCGGATATTGTGTCCTCCAATATTGTCATGGGCTGTATGCGCATCAGCAGCTTGAGCCAGCCGGAAACAGAAAAGCTGGTGCGCACGGCCATAGACGAAGGCGTCAATTTTTTTGACCATGCAGACATTTACGGCGGCGACCATGGCTGTGAAGCGCATTTTGGCGCTTCCGTCCCTATGCCTGCTTCCCTGCGGGAACGCATTTACATCCAAACCAAATGCGCCATCCGCGACGGCCTATATGACTTTTCCAAAGAACACATTTTAAAGCAGGTGGACGGCAGCTTGCAAGCACTCAAGACAGACTATATTGACGTCCTGCTGCTGCACCGGCCCGATACCCTGATGGAGCCGGAGGAGGTCGCAGAAGCCTTCTGTATACTGCACAGCGCTGGAAAAGTCCGCCATTTTGGTGTATCTAACCAAACGCCCATGCAAATGGAATTGCTGCAAAAATATGTGCCGTATAAGCTCATCGCCAACCAATTACAGCTCAGCGCAGCGCATACGCCGATGATTGACGCCGGCTTGGCCGCCAATATGGCGATCGACCAAAGCATTGAACGCACCGGTGAAGTTTTGGAATACTGCCGGCTCAAAGACATCACCATACAGGCTTGGTCCCCCTTCCAGAAGGGATTTTTCGGCGGGCCATTTTTGGGCGATATGGAAACCTATCCGGAATTGAATGCCGTTATCGGACGGATTGCCAAAGCATACGGCGTAACAGATACCACCATTGCCATTGCATTTTTAACCCGCCACCCAGCCAATTTCCAGGTAATTTTGGGCACTACAAACATCCAGCGCCTGAAAGACGCCTGCAAGGCATCTGAGCTGCGTTTGACACGCGACGAATGGTATGAAATTTACAAAGCTGCCGGAAACCGGCTGCCATAAATAAAAAGCAGGGCAAATCACCCTGCTTTTTATTATTTCCGTATATACCGCATTTGTGTTATCACCCTGCTGGCATACTGCCGTAAAGCGCCGCCCTGCCGCGGCTTCAACTGTACATTGCAATATTGGGCCACCCGTTCCGCCACCTCTGGTATAGTAAGCGTATCCGTGTTAATTTTATGTTCAAATAAAGGGTTTTCAAAAGCAGCCATGCATCCCTCTATTTGATGCGCCGCCCACGAATTCCTGCCTTCCAGCCGGCTATGCAGCCGGTGCAAAAGCACCTTTCTGGAAGCACTCAGCACAACATGAAAAACCTGTATTCCCTCTTGCCGCAGCGCCGAAATTATCTGATGATAATACTCCGCGCAAATCAGCGTCATGGGCACGACGACTGTTCCATCATATTCTGTGGCAATACGCCGGAGCAAATGAAAATTAATTTCCCGCCAAAGGGGTTCATCTTGGAAATTTTCCGCCTGTAATGCAAGGGGTTCATTCTTCCGCAAAAAATATCCGGCGTTTTCCGGATCATATAAAAAGGCCCCCTCCAGCCTGCGGCAAATTTCATTTGCCGTTTGCGTCTTTCCGCTGCCAAACGCACCATTGATCCAAATCACCATGCACAATCACCTCGGACATGTGTTTTTTATTATGAAAAATCCCCAAGCTGTTGCCAGCTTGGGGATTTTTAGATACGCCCGATGCGATTCGAACGCACGACCTTCAGAGTCGGAGTCTGACACTCTATCCATCTGAGCTACGGGCGCATATGATAAATCCGACTTATATAGTCTATCACATACGCCGCTATTAGTCAACATACTTTTTTGCTTTTTTCCACTTTTTTATTTTGCCCCTGTAGACACCATTGCCGTATGGGTATTGCCGTCCCACTCCACCGTAGCGCCGGCGGCCTGCACTACAAACCGCAGCGGTATCATCGTGCGGTCGTTAATCATCTGTGCCGGCACATCCATTTCCACAGCTGTCCCGCTGACATATAAATACGGGCTGCCAATGACCATGGAAATCACATCGCTTCCATTTTGAATGGTAACTTTTTTTGCAGTCCCATCCCAATCCACAGTCATCCCCATGGTTTCCAACAAGCCACGGACGGGAATCATGGTGCGGCCGTCAATAATCACCGGCTTCTGATCGGGGAATTCCACTCTGCCCGTCCACAAGCACAGAAATTTCCGGTTCTACCCAGATATTATATTCCCGCGTGAGCTTGACCTCCCCGCCGTCGCACAGTTCTACTTTCACCGTATGCGCCCCCGCTGGGACTCCCTGGAACCGCATGGTATACGGTGCATCGTACAGCTCCTGCACCAGCGCGCCGTCCAAATAGAATTTCACTGAATTATACAGCGTTTTCGGATAATACCCCACTGCGGTAAGCGCAAACGCATCACTTACCGTACCGCCGTCAAACCATCGGTAGCCATATGGCGCAGCCCCATTTGCATCACTTAAAAAGTATGGGTTTTCCACCACTACATTGTAAACCTGGTTGAGCTCTGCATTATTAAATAATTCATACGCATTGGTTTCATTTTCAATTTCTACATTGAAATAATTAACCAGCTTGATACGCGGATACCGCACAATCAAATCGCCATACAGCTTACGGAGCTGTGTTTTGGCCCATGCAGTCAAATCCTCATTTTCTGTACGGACATAATGGCTGACGCCGCATTCGGAAATCATAACAGGCTTTTGAATATTATTTGATTCGATAAACTGCATGAGTTCCTGCACCCGCATGAGCGGGTTTGCAAATTCATCCATAGCAAAATAGGTATTGAGCGGGTCAGTCTGGTCGCCATGGTCTTTTTTCCCTTCAAAATACTTTGCCACATACAAACTCATACCAATCCAATCCACATATTCGTCGCCTGGATAATACATTTCATACGGCCGGTCCAGCGCGCTGATATCGCTGGGCGACCACACCATGGCAATATTGGATTTCGTTTTGGCATAGTCTGCCACAAAACGGAAGGCATTGACATAAGCGGCCGGATCGGCGCCGTTCGGCCCGATGTTCATCTCTGCGCCAAACCGCAGGAAAATAGGGATGTTATATTCACTCAAAAAATCAATCACGTCATAAATATAGGTCTTATACGGCTCCAAATCCGCCAGCGAATCATAGGTATTCCAGGCAAGTTCTACCGCAATCCCCAGTTCCTCCGCCCGGGAAAGATACCGGTCATAACGCCCCAGCTCCCGCGGGTTTTCACCAAATTCCAAATACATAAGCCAAGAAGAATTTTGCTTTGGAAAATACTGCTTGATTTTTTCATTGTCAAAATCCAAAATACGCGGATCGTTATCATACACCGACCCAAACAGCACCCCACGCATGGGTTCAAATTTTGCCCCATAATATGGCGGCGTGTAGCTGCTGTCTTCAATATATACATCTAAAAAGGAACGCAGGAGATACAGCTTTTTCCGTGCATATTTCACGCCGTCTGTCCATCCCATAGCCTCCCCGTAAGGCAAATACCGTTCATACAGCGACAATGCCGCATCATAGTAACCCAGCCGTTCGGCCGCGCGTGACACCTGCTCGTATTTCCCGGCCAAAAACTCGGTTTTTAGCTGGGAATCCGGCTGGGCCTCCATGATATTGATGACCTGCATGCCATAATCATACATCCCCCAATCGTCACCTGCGTCCAAAGCTGCGGCAAACGCATCCAGCGGCGCCCAGATTTCATGCGGATAATCGTCTGCCATTACGCCATACGGCAAAAGCAGCGCAGCGCAAAGCAAAGCCGCAAACAATTTTTTTAAACTCATGTACACGACACTCCCTCTTTTTTTATAAAATTATGATAAATTTTCAAAAAGCTTCCGTTTTTCTGCCGCCTTTCCGCAGCTCATAGCCCCCTCCGGGCAAGGGCCCGCCACACAGGACGGCCCAGCAAGCCGGAATAGCGTTGGCGCAACAGCGCGCACCTGCCGCAGCATTTCCGTCGCCAGCGCACGGATTTCCCATTGGGCCCGTTCACAGCAACGGTGATGAAAAAAGTTCATCAGGCTGCGTGCGTTCATGGTCATAATCAACGATGTGGCACATGCGTTTGGCAAAATATACCGCGCGTCTTCAATGGCCTTTTTTTCCGCCGCACCTTTCGCCTTTTTTTCATCCATCCCAGAGGCGGTCATATCTGCATAATGCCTGGCATATAAGATATCTGCCAGCCGGTTGTAGCTTGCGGTATCGTCTGCCATGGCACGTTCAAATTCTGCTTTTGCCTCTGGGATTTTAGCGATTTCCTCGGGTATGACATAAGAGAACTGCCCCTCCTTGACATACCGCTGCGACTTGACGCTGTAGCTGGCAATACGGTGCCGCGTAAGCTGTGCCAAAAGGCTGCGGCTTACCCCTTCCACCCCGAAGGTAAACGACACGTGTTCGATGGGGCTTTCATGCCCCATGCCCATCAGCCGCTGTAAAAATTTTTCCGTCTTTTGCGCATCCAATCCATCTAAAATACCATCGATGCCCGATGAAGAATAACACAGCTTCGCCGCCGCCGCAATGAGTTTTTCCGGCTCCGGCGTGTATTGCAGCAATTCCACCTTCATTTCTTACCCTCCTGCGGATACTGTTTCCCATGCAAAAGCACCGTTATACCGAATCGCGGCAGATCCATCATGCGGACAATCCGCCGCGGCTCTTTGCAAAGCCGGTACAGCCATTCCAGCCCCAGTTTTTGAAACAAAACCGGCGCACGCTTGACGGTGCCGGCAAACACATCCAGGCTGCCGCCAAGGCCCATGCATACTTTGGCTGTAATCTTATCCCGGTTTTGGTCAATCCAGCGTTCCTGCTTGGGCGCACCCAGGCACACCAGCAAAACATCCGGCCGCTGATAATTGATATCTGCTATAATAGCCTGTTCTTTTTCCCCATCAAAGTACCCGTCTGCGCATCCGGCAATTTGAAGGCCTGGGTACCGGGCGGCCATTTCCCTGCCGGCTGCCTCTGCCACCCCGGGCTTGGCGCCAAAAAGATATACACTGCCGCCGCGTCCCCCCAGTTTTTGCAGCAATGCACAAGCGATATCGTATCCGGCTGCCCGCTGCCCCAGCGGGTTTTTTACGATTTTAGAGGCATAAACCACGCCAATGCCGTCTGCTGTACACATATCCGCCCGGTTTAACATATCCCGCAGCGTATGATCGCGGTAAGCCATCATGACAATTTCAGAATTTGGCGTATAGACCGCCCGCGTTTGGCCATTCTCGTCCGAAATCCAAGACAGAATCTGGTCAGACGCGCCTTGGACAGTCATTTTATCAATGCCAACGCCCAATATGTTCACTTTTTCACCCATGCTATTCCCCCAAAAACGGTTCTTTTGTTATGCAATCATAACCGTTTCCTATTATACCGCAAAACAGCAAAGAAGTAAATACAAAAAAACGGCAGAGCATATCTCTGCCGTTTTTCCCTTGCCCGTTAAACAGTCAATTCCACTTCCACACCCAATAACTCCTGGTTTTTTTCCAAAACCGGGTTCACAAAATCCCGGATAAATTCTTCCGTCTGCTGCGGCGCGCGGCCCACAAAATCCGACGGGTTTAAAATGGTTTCCAGCTCGTCTGCCTTCAATCCAAACGCCTTGTCAGACGCAATCCGTTCCAAAAGGTCGTTTTCGCCGCCCTCTGCCTTGACAACACGGCCGGCCTCCATAGAATGCACACGGATACGCTCATGCAGCTCCTGCCGGTCGCCGCCCTTTTTCACCGCCTGCATTAAAATATTTTCTGTTGCCATAAACGGCAGCTCCTTGGCAATCCGCTGGGCAATTACCTTAGGATATACCACCAAACCATCCACTACATTGATGTAAATATTTAATATTGCATCCACAGCTAAAAATCCTTCGGCAATGGAAATCCGCTTGTTGGCTGAATCGTCCAGCGTGCGCTCAAACCACTGGGTGGATGAGGTGATCGCCGGGTTCAAGGCGTCTACAATGACATAGCGCGCCAGCGAGGATATGCGCTCGCACCGCATGGGATTGCGCTTGTATGCCATGGCCGACGACCCGATTTGGCTCTTTTCAAACGGCTCCTCTACCTCCTTGAGGTGCTGCAGCAGCCGGATGTCATTGCTGAATTTATAGGCGCTTTGCGCGATGCCGGACAGCACGTGCATCATCTGGGAATCCAGTTTGCGCGAATAGGTTTGCCCAGACACCGGGAATACCGCTTGATACCCCATTTTTTCTGCAATTTTTTGGTCGAGTTGCTTTACCTTTTCATGGTCGCCGTCAAACAGCTCCAAAAAACTGGCCTGGGTGCCGGTAGTCCCTTTAGAGCCAAGCAATTTCGCCTTAGAAAGCTGGTAATCCACATCCTCTAAATCCATCAGCAATTCCTGCAGCCACAGGCACGCCCGTTTGCCCACCGTTGTGAGCTGCGCCGGCTGAAAATGGGTAAAGCCCAGCGTGGGCAGGTCTTTATATTCCATTGCAAACCTACTTAGCTGCGAACTGACGTTCACCAGCTTTTTCTTAATGAGCTTGAGCCCTTCGGTCATCAGGATAATATCGGTATTATCCCCCACATAGCAGGAGGTCGCGCCAAGATGGATGATACCCTTGGCCTTTGGGCACTGCACACCATAGGCATATACATGGCTCAT
>CALGRC010000204.1 GCA_937959315.1 uncultured Clostridia bacterium
AAGACCATGGAACCAACCCGGCGCGCGCTCTCTGACGCGGGCCTTCAGCCAAGCGATATCAGCAAAGTGCTGCTGGTTGGCGGTTCATCCAGAATCCCGGCGGTGCAAGAAGCTGTCAAACGCTTAATCGGCCAGGAACCTCACAAAGGCATTAACCCGGACGAGTGTGTTGCTATGGGCGCCGCCATTCAGGCAGGTGTTTTGGCAGGCGATGTCAAAGATCTGCTGCTGCTGGACGTCACTCCGCTGTCGCTGGGGATTGAAACCATGGGTGGTGTATTTACCAAATTGATTGAACGCAACACCACCATCCCGACTAAAAAGAGCCAGATTTTCTCGACGGCTGCGGATAACCAAACCAGCGTGGAAATCCATGTTTTGCAGGGCGAGCGAGATATGGCGGCCTATAATAAGACGCTGGGGCGGTTTAATTTGAACGGCATTGCACCGGCGCCGCGCGGCGTACCGCAGATTGAAGTGACGTTCGACATTGATGCCAACGGCATTGTACATGTATCGGCCAAGGACATGGCGACCGGCAATGTGCAGGATATTACCATTACGGCGAGTTCCAACCTGTCGGATGAGGACATTGACAAGGCGGTTAAAGAAGCGGAAAAATTTGCTGAAGAGGACAAAAAGAAACGGGAAGAGGTTGATGCGCGCAACGCGGCAGATACCTTGGTTTATCAGTGCCAGAAGGCGATGACAGATTTGGGCGATAAGATTGACGCTGCGGATAAGTCGGAAATCGAGTCTAAAATTGAAGCGGTGAAGCAGGCACTGTCTGGTTCGGACGTGGCGGCAATAAAGGCTGCAACGGATGAGCTGCAAAAGAAGTTTTACGATGTATCTTCCAAAATTTACAGCCAGGCAAACCCCAACGGCGCACAGGGCGGCCCCAATGCTGGGTTTGGCGGTGATGCGCAGGATGCTGGCAGCCAGTCGCAGGGCAATGCCTACGATGGGGATTATACCGTAGTGGACGACGACAAAAAAGAAGACAAGTAAGTGTGTTTCACAGCAAAAGCGCGTGGCCGCTATCAGCAGTCACGCTTTTGTTGTGTGGGCAAGAAAATTTGGGATTGACAACAGGTGCGCAATAGGGTATCATTTGATGGATACAGTGCAGCGGGAAGGTGATGGATAAGTGGCAGAAAAGCGGGATTATTATGAGGTGCTGGGTGTACAAAAGGGCGCTTCTGATGAAGAGATAAAGAAGGCCTACCGGCGGCTTGCAAAAAAATACCATCCAGATTTAAACCCAGATAATAAAGAAGCAGAAGCAAAATTCAAAGAGGCAAGCGAGGCATATGAAGTTTTAAGCGATCCGCAAAAACGGGCGCGCTATGATCAATATGGCCATGCGGGTACTGACCCCAATGGTTTTAGCGGCGCGGGAGGTTTTGGCGGGTTTGACGATATTGACCTTTCTGATATTTTTGGTTCGTTTTTTGGCGGCGGCTTTGGCGGTGCGCGGGGCGGCCAGCGCCGCAATGGGCCGCGCCGCGGGTCGGATATCTCGGAAAATCTGGTGCTGACATTTGAGGAAGCTGCATTTGGGGTAAAAAAGCAGCTAAAGATATACCGTATTGAAGAATGTGATGAATGCCATGGCAGCGGCGCCAAACATGCCGCGGATAAAAAAACGTGCCCGGTGTGCGGCGGCAGCGGGGAAGTGCGCAATGTGCAGCGGACGCCGCTGGGACAGTTTGTCAACGTGTCCACTTGTTCGCAGTGCCATGGGACGGGGAGTATCATTACCAACCCGTGTACCAAATGCCGCGGCAAAGGGCGCATCAAACGGGCGCGCACGGTGGATGTGGACATTCCGGCGGGTATCAATTCGGGTGAGACTGTTTCCTTCCGCGGCGCAGGTAACCATGGGGAAAAGGGCGGGCCGGCCGGGGACTTGCTGGTGACAGTTTCGCTGAAAAAGCACCCCATTTTTACACGGAACGGTTATGAAGTTCACTGCGATATTCCAATTACTTTTGTACAAGCAGCCTTGGGGGCGGAAATTGACGTCCCCACACTGGATGGTAAAATCAAATACAACATCCCGGAAGGGACGCAGCCAGGCACTACGTTCCGGCTCAAAGGGAAAGGGATTCCCAATGTCCGTACAAAAATCCGTGCCGACCAGGTATTCCGGGTTACTGTAGAGGTGCCGCGCTCGCTCAATGCTGAGCAGCGGCATGCATTGCAAGCATTTGGAACGCTTACCAATGATACCAATTACAAACAGCAAAAAGGGTTTTTTGAAAAAATGAAGGATTCGTTAGGGTTATAATGGATATAAGTCCATATGGTCCGCTGGAAAAAAACAGCGGGCCTTTTTTATAAAAGTTAAAAATATTGAAAAATTTTGCTTGACATCTTCCAATCCTTGTGTTATCATTATAAATTGCATTCTTGTTGTTATATTTCCATTTTATTTCGTGTACTTGTACCAAAATATACAGGAATAACCAATGCATATTTTGGTAAAAATAATAGTTGCCGCTATTATATTCCCATTTATTTAGAACATTTTTTTGCACGGTTTTTAAAATTTTTACGAGGTGGTTGATTCTATGGTACATCCTATCAAGCTTGGCAGAAATGAGCGTATGAGCTATTCCAAAATGGACGAAGTTTTGGAAATGCCAAACTTAATCGAGGTGCAGAAAAATTCTTATCGTTGGTTTATAGAAAAGGGCCTCAAGGAAGTGCTTGAGGATGTTTCCCCAATCTGTGATTTTTCCGGTAATTTGGTGTTGGAATTCAATGAATATTATTTGGAAAACAATCCGAAATATTCGATTGAGGAGTGCAAAGCGCGAGACGCTACATACTCCAAACCGTTAAAAATCAAAGTACGGCTTATCAACAAGGAAACCGGCGAGGTTAAAGAACAAGAGATTTTCATGGGCGAGCTTCCGCTCATGACCGATCAGGGCACATTTATCATCAATGGCGCAGAACGTGTAATTGTCAGCCAGGTTGTCCGCTCCCCGGGCATCTATTTTTCTATGGAACATGATAAGGTTGGCAAAGAGCTGTACAGCGCACAGGTCATTCCGAACCGCGGCGCGTGGCTGGAATATGAAACGGATTCCAACGACGTGTATTCGGTGCGCATTGACCGCACCAGAAAGCTGCCGGTGACGGTGTTAATACGTGCGCTGGGGCTGGCAACCAATGCGCAGATTCTAGAGACGTTTGGCGAAGATGAAAAGTTTTTAGCCACATTGGAAAAAGATGTAACAACTACAACTGATGAAGCGTTGATAGAAATTTATAAACGGCTGCGTCCGGGAGAACCGCCGACCGTGGAAAGTGCAACATCACTGTTAAACGCACTGTTTTTTGACCCGAAACGGTATGATTTGTCCAAGGTTGGACGGTTTAAGTTTAACAAAAAGCTGGCCATTGCGGCGCGGATTGCAAACCGTATGGCTGCGCGTGATATTGTGGATGAGGAAACCGGTGAGGTGCTGGCGAAAGCGGGCGATATGATTTCCCGCGACAAGGCAAAGGAAATTGAAAAAGCAGGTATCAATACCGTTTGGATCAATGTAGAAGGCCGCGAAGTCAAAGTATTTACCAATGATATGGTGTGCTTGCAGGACCATGTCCCGTTTGACGTCAGTGATTTGGATATTACCGAAAAGGTAAAATTCAGTGTGCTGAAAGAGATTTTAGCAGAGCATGAAACCGAAGAGGATATTAAAAAGGAAATTGTCAAACGGCACGATGAGCTGATTCCCAAGCATATTATCATCCCAGACATCCTGGCTTCTATTAATTATCACAGCAACCTGTCTTATGGGCTGGGCAAGACAGATGATATTGACCATTTGGGCAATCGCCGCCTGCGCGCGGTTGGGGAGCTTTTGCAAAACCAATTCCGTATTGGCTTGTCGCGCTTAGAGCGTGTGGTGCGGGAGCGCATGACCATTCAGGATTTGGACGCGGTCACGCCGCAGTTACTGATCAATTCGCGGCCGGTGGTTTCGGCCATCAAAGAATTTTTTGGATCTTCGCAGCTGTCGCAGTTTATGGATCAGACCAATCCATTAGCAGAACTGACGCATAAGCGCCGCTTATCGGCGCTGGGGCCTGGAGGCTTAAGCAGGGAACGCGCCGGGTTTGAAGTGCGCGATGTCCACCATTCGCACTATGGCCGTATGTGCCCGATTGAAACGCCGGAAGGGCCGAACATCGGGCTGATTAACTCGCTGGCCACCTATGCGCGTATCAATGAGTTCGGGTTTATTGAAGCGCCCTATCGGAAATTTGACAAGAAAACTTTGAAGGTTACTGATGAAATTGAATATATGACGGCTGACACCGAGGATGACTATATGGTGGCGCCGGCCAGTGAAAAGCTGAACGAGGACGGTTCGTTTGCCAATAAAAAAGTCATTGTGCGGTATCGTGATGAATTTATTGAAGTAGAGCCGGAAAAAGTTGACTATATGGACGTATCGCCCAAACAGATTGTTTCGGTTGCAACGGCGATGATCCCGTTTTTGGAAAATGACGACGCTGTCCGTGCGCTGATGGGTTCTAACATGCAGCGCCAGGCAGTGCCGCTTTTGACGACAGATTCGCCCATTGTCGGTACGGGTATGGAATACAAGGCCGCGCGTGATTCGGGCGTGGTAGTATTGGCGAAGGAAGACGGCGTAGTAGAACGTGTGGGGGCAGATGAAATCCAAATCCGCGAAACAGATGGAAACCTGCGCATTTACAAATTGATTAAGTTTATGCGTTCCAACCAGAGTACCTGCATCAATCAGAAACCAATTGTATTCAGTGGGGAAACGGTGAAAAAGGGGGATGTCATTGCAGACGGCCCATCCACTAAAAATGGGGAAATTGCGCTTGGGAAAAACATCCTGATCGGTTTTATGACCTGGGAAGGCTATAACTATGAGGATGCGGTTTTAATCAATGAAAAACTGGTCAAGGACGATGTGTTTACCTCGATTCATATTGAGGAATATGAGGCGGAAGCGCGCGATACCAAACTGGGGCCGGAAGAGATTACCCGCGACATTTCCAATGTTGGCGAAGAAGCACTAAAAGATTTGGATGAGCGCGGGATTATCCGCATTGGCGCGGAGGTTCGTTCGGGTGATATTTTGGTTGGCAAGGTGACGCCCAAAGGGGAAATGGAACTGTCGGCAGAAGAGCGCCTGCTGCGCGCTATTTTTGGCGAAAAAGCGCGCGATGTGCGCGATACCTCATTGCGGGTACCGCATGGAGAAGCGGGCATTATCGTAGATGTGAAAGTGTTTACCCGGGAAAATGGAGACGAGCTGCCGCCGGGTGTCAACCAGTTGGTACGCTGCTATATTGCACAGAAACGCAAAATCTCGGTTGGGGATAAAATGGCCGGCCGTCACGGGAACAAAGGCGTTATCTCGCGGATTTTACCGGAGGAGGATATGCCGTTTTTGCCGGATGGCACCCCGCTGCAGATTGTGTTAAATCCACTTGGCGTTCCGTCGCGTATGAATATCGGGCAGGTGCTGGAAGTACATCTGGGGTATGCAGCGCGGGCGCTGGGCTGGAAAATCGCAACGCCGGTTTTTGACGGCGCCAGTGAAACGGATATTATGGAAACGCTGAAAATGGCAGGCAAGCGCGAAGATGGCAAAACTGTCTTATATGACGGCCGTACCGGCGAAGCATTTGATAGCCCGGTTACCGTGGGGTATATGTACTACCTGAAACTGGCGCATCTTGTAGATGATAAGATCCACGCCCGTTCTACCGGCCCGTATTCGCTGGTGACCCAGCAGCCTCTGGGCGGGAAAGCACAGTTTGGCGGGCAGCGGTTTGGCGAGATGGAAGTGTGGGCGCTGGAAGCCTATGGCGCCGCCTATACGTTGCAAGAGATTTTGACGGTAAAATCGGATGATGTGGTAGGCCGTGTCAAAACGTATGAAAGCATTGTCAAGGGCGAAAATGTACCAAAGCCTGGTGTGCCGGAATCATTCAAGGTTTTAATAAAAGAGTTGCAGAGTTTGGCGCTGGATGTAAAGGTCTTGGCGGCGGATGGCAGTGAAATCCCGATTAAAGAATCGGTGGATGAAGAAGATTCGGTCAATTTGCGGCTCAATCTGGAAGGCAATGAAGATGACGATTTTGATCTGCTGGATGACGATTTTTCAGAGCCAGCCAACGGCGACGAGGGCGGGGAAGAAGAAAGCCTGGATTTTGATGAAGAAGGCGTCGATGAGGAAGGGAATCCATTTATCAAGGAAGTCCCAGAAGATTATTTGGATATGCTGGATTTTGACGATCTGGAAAGCGTCAGTGAACTGGATGAGGATGCAGACGGCTCGTTTGACGACGATGTTGACGATGAATTTTAAGAAAGGAGAAGCCCATGTTAGAATATAATAATTTTGAAGCAATCAAAATCGGTTTGGCGTCTCCGGAAAAAATTAGGGAGTGGTCCCGCGGCGAAGTGAAAAAACCGGAAACCATCAATTACCGGACGCTGAAACCAGAGCGGGACGGGCTGTTCTGTGAGCGGATTTTCGGGCCGCAAAAAGACTGGGAATGCTATTGCGGGAAATATAAGCGTATCCGGTATAAAGGGATTGTCTGTGACCGCTGCGGCGTGGAAGTAACCCGTTCCAAGGTGCGCCGTGAGCGGATGGGTCACATTGAATTGGCTGCGCCGGTATCGCATATCTGGTATTTTAAGGGGATTCCCAGCCGGATGGGGCTGATGTTGGATATGTCGCCGCGTGTACTGGAGAAAGTGCTGTATTTTGCGGCGTATGTGGTCATTGATCCCGGCAAGACAAGCCTGGCTGAAAAGCAGATTTTGACGGAAAAAGAATACCGCGACAATGTGGAAAAATATGGGAAAGATAAATTCCGTGCCGCTATGGGCGCTGAAGCGATCAAAGAGCTTTTGGAAAAAATTGATTTAGAAAAGCTGTCGGCAGAACTCAAAGACGAATTGGAAAATTCCCAGGGGCAAAAAAAGGTCCGGATTGTCAAACGGCTGGAAGTGGTAGAAGCATTCCGCCTGTCGGGCAATCAGCCATCCTGGATGGTGTTGGATGTTGTGCCGGTTATCCCGCCGGAAATCCGGCCGATGGTACAGTTGGACGGCGGGCGGTTTGCAACGTCGGATTTAAACGATTTGTACCGCCGCGTCATCAACCGGAATAACCGGCTCAAGCGCTTGTTAGAGCTGGAAGCGCCGGATATCATTGTCCGCAATGAAAAACGGATGTTGCAGGAAGCAGTGGATGCTTTAATAGACAATGGCCGCCGCGGCCGTCCGGTTACAGGGCCTGGGAACCGGCCTCTCAAATCGCTTTCTGATATGCTGAAAGGCAAACAGGGGCGGTTCCGCCAAAACCTGCTGGGCAAGCGCGTTGATTATTCCGGCCGTTCGGTTATTGTCGTCGGTCCAGAACTCAATATCTATCAGTGCGGCTTGCCGAAAGAGATGGCATTGGAGCTGTTTAAGCCGTTTGTCATGAAAAAATTGGTCAGCGACGGGTATTGCCATAACATTAAGAGTGCTAAACGGATGGTGGAACGTGTCCGGCCGGAAGTTTGGGATATTTTAGAAGATGTCATCAAGGAGCACCCAGTGCTTTTAAACCGTGC
>CALGRC010000205.1 GCA_937959315.1 uncultured Clostridia bacterium
GGAGCAGGCTGGAAAAACCGATGCGCTCGCGCAGCTGCAGGCCGCTCTGCGCACACCGGACGGCCAGAAAGCCGCCCGAATTATTTCCGACCGGCATGCCGCCGATCTGGAGCGCGCCGCGCAGGCCGCGCAGCGCGGCGATATGGGAGAGGCCGCCCGTCTGGCGCGGCAGCTGATGCAAACCCAGGAAGGTGCCAGCCTTGCCGCACAGCTCAAGAAAATCTTCGGCAAATAAGGAGGCTCCGCTATGGATAACGATTTGCTGTCCTCCTTGCTGAGCGACCCGGAAGCACTGCAAAACGCGATGAAAACCGTCTCCGGCATGCTGGGCGGTGCGGAGCAATCCGCGCCGTCCTCTGCCAACGAGTACGACCCGACCGCCGAGTGGATGGAGCGGGCGCTGCCCGTATTCGGCGCGATTGTGCAGAGCGGACAGAGCGCGGTCAGACAAGAAAAGCGCGCCCTGTTGGGCGCGCTCAAACCCTTCGTCACCGATGAAGTCGCTGGCCAGTTCGACCATGCCATGCGTTTGGTCAGCATGGCGCACCGCCCTTCCCGCATGCAATGGCCGACGCCAAATCCACCTTGCCGTCATACAGCGCGCGGCCGATGATGACGCCTGACACGCCGGTATGTAGCAGAGCTTCCACATCGCCCAGGCCGCCCACGCCGCCCGAGGCGATCACGTCCGCGTCCACTGCAGCGGCCATCTCCCGCATGGCGTCCAAATTGGGCCCGGACAGCATGCCGTCGGTGGCAATATCGGTATAAATAATGGTTTTTGCGCCCAGGCTGACAGCTTGCTTTGCAAATTCCACCGCGCCGTCGCCGCATACCTGTTCCCAGCCGGATACCGCCACCTTGCCGTTTTTTGCGTCAATGCCCACCACGATTTTATCGCCGTATTTTTGCAGCATTTGTGCTAAAAAGTTCTTGTCCTGCACCGCTTTTGTACCCAGGATCACGCGTGATACGCCGGCGTCCAGATAGGTTCGGATGGTGTCTTCATCCCGGATACCGCCGCCTATTTGCATGGGGACGTTCAGCGCGCCTGCGATGGCGGATACGGCGGAAAAGTTGAGCGCACTGCCGCCCCGCGCGCCGTCTAAATCGACGACGTGCAAAAACTGCGCGCCCGCGTCCTGCCACTGCTTGGCCATTTGCGCCGGGTTATCTGAAAAAACAGTGCAGTCGTCATACCGCCCTTGCCGCAGCCGTACGCACTTGCCGTCCAAAAGGTCGATGGCCGGATAGATTGTCATATGCATTCCCCCTATGCCAGTGTAGCAAAATTGTGTAATATTTGCAGCCCCACATCCGAGCTTTTTTCGGGATGGAACTGCGTGGCGTACAGGTTGCCCGCCTCGTATGCTGCGTCAATGGTCACGCCATACTGCACGGTGGCCGCCACTTCTGATTTATCCGCCGCGTCCAGATAATAGGAGTGGACAAAGTAGACATAACTGCCGCTTTTTATGCCGTGCAGCAAATTCCCCTGCTTGGTGACGGTAATATCGTTCCAGCCAATCTGCGGCACCTTGCGTCCGCCGCCGCCGGGGATTTTTTTGATGCGGCCTTTTAAAAGCCCGAGGCCTGCCGCATTGCCCTCCTCGCTGGTTTCAAATAATAGCTGAAGCCCCAGGCAAATGCCCAGCAGCGGCTTCCCGGCTTTCGCCTGCTCATGCAGGAACCCATCCATGCCGCGGTTTGTCAGTTCCCGCATAGCGTCGGCAAACGCGCCGACGCCGGGTAGAATCAGTTTATCACAGCTTGCCAGAAATGGCAAGTCCGCGCTGGTTTTCACCTGATGGCCAAGTTTTTGGAAGGCCTTTTCCACGCTTTTCAGGTTGCCCGCGCCATAGTCGATAATGCCAATCATGCCATATCCCTCCGCCGTGCCGTTTCCCGCCGCACTGCGTCTACAATATGCAATATGCGGTCCTTTTCCATTTTCATGCTCACCCGGTTGACCACCAGCCGCGCGCTGATGGGGGTGATATCCTCCAGCACCTCTAACCCGTTTTCTTTGAGTGTTTTGCCGCTTTCCACAATGTCCACAATGACGTCAGACAGCCCCACCAGCGGCGCCAGTTCTATCGAACCGGTCAATTTGATTAAATCGATGGTCTGGCCGCGTTTAAATTCAAAATAATCCCGCGCGATGTTGGGGTATTTGGTAGCAACGCGCATGTTGTTGATTTTGGAAAGCTGCCCTTTGAGCTCCTTTGGCCCGGCGACTGCCATTTTGCATTTGCCGAAGCCCAAATCTACCATTTCATATAAATTGCGGCCTTCCTCCACCAGCGTGTCGCTGCCTGCCACGCCCAAGTCTGCCGCGCCGTATTCCACATAGGTGGGCACGTCGCCGGCCTTGACCAGAATAAATTTCAAGCCGTATTCTTCGTTAGAGAAGATAAGCCTGCGCGATTTTTCCCGCATTTCCGGGCAGGAAATGCCGATTTTTTCAAACAAATCCATGGAGAGCTCTGCCAGCCGCCCTTTTGCCAGCGCAATTACCAAATCCTTTTTCCCGTTCATTGGGCCGCACCTCCTGCCAGCTTTTCATAGGTGGTGACCTGTTCGGTTCCGTTTTTCAAATCGATGATACGGACCGTTTCCCCTTCGATAGCCACTACGCCGCCAATGCCTTTTTGCGCTGCATAGGCTTTTGCACCGCTCAAATCGTCATCCAGATAGGTTTCCACCGCCATACCGTCTTGCCGGAAATAGGCGCCGAGCTGGAACCCCCGCGCCCGGCTGGCTTTGTCGTAGGCAATCAGCGTATCTGCCGCCACAGTGGGGACAGCCTTATTTTGAAAGATGAGCGCCGACAGCAGCCGGTCGATACCAATCGCTACGCCGGTGGCCTGGAGATTCGCTCCGAATTCGCCCAAAAGCGCGTCGTACCGCCCGCCGCCGCACACAGAAAAGCCGACGCCATGGGTGAAGCCCTTGAAAATTAGGCCGGTGTAGTAGTTCAAATCCTGTACCATTCCCAAATCAATGGATACGGCATCTTCCAAGCCGTAGTCGCTTAAAATTTCATATACTTCCTTGAGGTTCTCCAGCGCGGCCTTGGCAGGTGTGTCCAGCCAGCTGCGGTCGATGCCGTCGATAACCTCAATGCCGCCAAACAGCGACGGCAGGCTGGCGCATAGGGCTTTGAGGCCGTCGCTGATGGGATAGCCGGAGAGCAGCTCCTCTATGGCAAGGCTGTCCTTGCGGTCCACCAGCGCGCGCAGCGTTTCCGTGTCCGTTTGGTTCAAGCCGGCCTGTGCGCACAGCCCTTTAAAGAAGCCCACCTGTCCAATATCCAGCTGGAAATTTTGCAGCCCTGCCGCCGTCAGCGCCTGAATGGTGGCTGCCACCACTTCGGCATCCGCCATGGCGCCCCCCGCGCCCAAAAGCTCTAGGCCGCACTGGGTAAATTCCCGCAGGATGGCCCCGCTGCCGCCCTGCGCGCTGCGGAACGCATTGCCGGAATAGCACAGCCGCAGCGGAAGGGTCTGGCCTTTGAGCTTGGTTGCCGCCATACGGGCCACCGGTGTGGTGAGGTCAGGCCGCAGCACCAAAATGCGTCCCTGCGCGTCGAAAAACTTGAACATAGCCTGCTGGTCAATGTTGCCCGCGTTGGTTTCAAACACATCATAAAATTCAAAAGTGGGCGTTTCTACGCTGTGGTAGCCAAACGACCGGAAGACATCCATGATGGTGCCCACTGCCTCTTGTTTTGCTGCCGTTTCTTCGCACAGCCGGTCTGCTGTACCCTCGGGTGTATGCAAAGACCATTTCATATCAAAATCCTCCCAGCCAATACTTTATCTTGGTAAATCACTAAAGCATTGGGTTTATTATACCTGCTTTTTCATCATTTGTCAAGAAGAAAAAAGGGTTTTTTCAAAATGTGGCGAATGTTATACAGATGGAAAAATGAGAAATGGGGGAGTCGCCATGATAAATTTGAAGAAAAACAGCTATTTACAGGTGAAAAACGTCCTTTGCGAGGGGACGGCTGTAAATGGCAATCTCTATTTAAAGGAAACCATCAAATTTGACGGTGAGCTGCAGGGAGATATCACCAGCGAAGCTGATGTTGTAATTGGCGCAGCGGCAACGGTCAATGGAAATATCACGGCAGGCAATGTTATCATTTCCGGCAAGGTAACTGGGAATGTTTCTGCATCAGGCCAGTTTTGCCTGACCAAAACGGGCAGCTTAAAGGGCAATATCCAGGCTGCCAGCTTGGTGGTGGAGGATGGTGCGGTGCTGCAGGGAATCAGCGAAAGCCGGGTACAGCCTTCGGCGAAAAAACAAGACGCGGGGCAGGCAAACGCATAGTAAAATCCCCTTCCGGACGCCCGGAAGGGGATTTTACTTGTAAAAATAACCGGTTTGGTGTAAAATAAAAAAAGAGACAGGAAATAGGTGGGATAAAATGGAAGCATATTTTGACCATGCTGCAACCACGCGGCCGTATGCCCAGGTGGCAGACGCGGTGCGGGAAGCCATGCTGGGGCTTTACGGGAACCCGTCTTCGCTGCATAGCCTTGGCAAAAAAGCAGAAGATGCAGTGACGCAGGCACGGCAGGCGGTTGCCGGAATTTTAGGGTGCGGGCAGCAGGAGCTGTATTTTACCAGCGGCGGCACCGAAGGCAACAATCTGGCGCTGATTGGCTACTGCGTGGCAAACAAGCGGCGGGGCAACAAAATTGTGACAACGGCGATAGAGCATCCGGCGGTGTTGGAGCCGCTCAGGTGGCTGGAGACGCAGGGGTTTGCGGTGACCTATATTGCGCCTGACAAAACCGGGGCGGTGCGTGCAGAAGATATCCTTGCGGCTGTGGATGAAAATACCATTTTGGTGAGCTGTATGGCGGCCAACAATGAAACGGGGGCGGTGAACCCTGTTGCAGAACTTGCCGCGGGGCTGGATAAAAACCGGACTGCCCTGCATGTAGATGCGGTGCAGGCGTTTTGTAAGCTGGACTGCCATATTAAAAGGCTGGGTGCGGATTTGCTGACGGTATCTTCCCATAAAATCCACGGCCCTAACGGCGTAGGCGCGCTGTATGTGCGGCGCGGGCTAAAAATATCGCCGGTGGAATTTGGCGGCGGGCAGGAGCGGGGCCTGCGCTCCGGCACCGAAAATGTGGCTGGGATCGTCGGGTTTGCACAGGCGGCGGCTTTGGCGGCTTCCAGCCGGGAGCAGGACATGGCGCATTGTATGGCGCTGAAAATGCAGCTTTTAGAGGCGCTGTCCTCCATGGAAGGCGTGCTTGTCAATTCGCCGGACGATGCGCTGCCTACGGTAATCAGCCTGGCCTTTCCGCCGGTAAAGGCAGAGGTGCTGCTGCATGTGCTGGAATCGCACGGGATTTATGTATCCACCGGGTCGGCCTGCCATTCGCGCAGCAAGGGGCGCAGCCATGTGCTGGCGGCCATGGGGCTGAAGCCTGCGGTCATTGACAGCACCATCCGTGTGAGCCTGAGCGGGGGAAATACCGCGGAAGAAGTGGAATATCTGGCGCAGGTTTTGCGGGAAGAGGTGCCAATTTTAATGAAAGTGATGGGAAAATAGGAAATGGAACGTATTCTTTTAATCCGATATGGGGAAATCATATTAAAGGGGCTTAACCGCCCGGTATTTGAAGATATTTTGATGAAAAATATCCGCCGTGCCCTGCGCGCATTTGGGAAATTGGACATGAGCAGGTCGCAGGCGATTATCTATATCAAACCGGAAGAGGACGCGCAGATTGATGCAATGGTGCCGGTGCTGCAAAAGGTGTTTGGCGTGGTATCGGTGGTGGTGGCATATCAGGTGCCAAAGAGCATGGATGCCATCCGGGAGGCGCTGGTTCCAGCACTGGCGCCATCGCTTGCGCAGGCTAAAACTTTCAAGGTGGAGGCAAAACGGTCGGACAAGCGGTTCCCGCTCAAATCGCCGCAGATTTGCGAGGAGGTGGGCGGCGATATTTTAGAGCGGTTCCCACACCTGGCAGTGGATGTACACCATCCTGATGTGACGGTGTACGTGGAAATCCGCGATGACAGCGCGTACCTGCATACCGGCCGAATTCCCGGTACGCGGGGGCTGCCCACTGGCACCGGCGGACGGGCGGTGCTGCTGCTGTCGGGCGGCATTGACAGCCCTGTAGCAGGCTATTTGATGGGGCGCCGCGGGGTCAAACTGGAAGCGGTGCATTTTTTCAGCTATCCCTATACCAGTGACCGTGCAAAGGATAAGGTGCTCAAGCTCGCCAGCCTGTTATCCCCCTATTTAGGCGGCATACGGGTACATATCGTCCCGTTTACCGATATCCAGCTTAAAATCCGGGAAAAGTGCCCGGAAGAGCATTTGACGCTCGTCATGCGGCGGTTTATGATGCAGATTGCAGAGCGGATTGCAAAGGCCAACGATTGCTCTGCACTCATTACCGGAGAGAGCCTGGGGCAGGTAGCCAGCCAGACCATCGGCGCGCTGGCGGTCACCAACGATGCGGTCAGTATGCCCATCTTGCAGCCGCTCATTGGGCTGGATAAGGATGATATTGTAGAGCTGGCGCGCAAAATTGGGACGTTTGAGACCTCTATTTTGCCGTATGAGGATTGCTGTACCGTTTTTACCCCGAAACATCCGGTAACCAAGCCAAAATTGGATAAAATCATCCGGTCGCAGTCCTATTTGGACAGTGAACCGTTGATACAGGCGGCAATTGACGGGGTAGAGATTGTGGAATGCTAAGTGAGGAGATGGAAGGAAATGAATGCGGAAATCATCGCGGTGGGCACAGAGCTTTTGCTGGGGCAGATTGTCAACACCAACGCTAAATTTTTATCGGTGGAATTGTCTAAATTGGGTATCAATGTGTATTATCAAACGGTTGTCGGCGACAACGAAGAACGTCTGTTAGACGCGCTTTCCATTGCGTTTGGGCGGTGCGATATGGTAGTGCTGACCGGCGGGCTGGGGCCGACGGCAGACGATTTGACGAAAGAGACGGTTGCAAAATATTTCGGGTTGGAGCTGGTGGAAGACAAAGCATCTTTAGATGCCATCTACGCGCGGTTTGAACGGGTGGGCGGGCAAATGGCGGAGTCTAACAAAAAACAGGCGATGATGCCAAAGGGCTGTACCATACTCAAAAACGACAATGGCACTGCGCCGGGGGCGATTGTAGAGCAGGATGGGAAGATTGCTGTTATTTTGCCCGGCCCGCCGTCTGAGATGGAGCCCATGTATGCCGCTAAAGTATATCCATGGCTGCGCAAGCGCTGCCCAGACCAGCTGTATTCCAAGGTGCTGCGGGTGTTTGGCGTGGGCGAGTCCATTTTGGAAGAGCGGCTGTCCGATTTGATTGCGTCGCAGACCGACCCGACCATTGCCCCCTATGCCAAAGAGGCGGAGGTGGAACTGCGGGTTACCACCCGTGCCAAAACCAAAGAAGAGGCGCTGGCGCGGATTGAACCGGTGGTCCGGCAGGTTCAGGACGCCGTACCGGGCTGTGTGTACGGATATGATGAGGATACGCTGGCAAGCGTATTGTTCCGGGTGCTGCAGCGCACCGACAAAACCATTGCTACGGCAGAATCATGTACCGGCGGCATGCTGGGCGAAGCGCTCACCTCAGTGCCGGGTATTTCAGCCTATTTTGGCTATGGGGTTGTCACCTATGCCAATGACGTCAAAGAAGAAATTTTGGGCGTCAAACATGAAACATTGACGGCGTATGGCGCGGTAAGCCGGGAAACCGCCATGGAAATGGCGGAAGGGCTGCTTTCCAAAAGCGGCGCGGACGTGGCGGTTTCGGTGACCGGGATTGCCGGACCGGACGGCGGGAGTGCGGAAAAACCGGTGGGGCTGGTGTATGTGGGATATGCCGACAGCGATGGTGTACGGGACTGCAAAGAGCTGCATTTGACCGGCGGCCGTGGGCGTATCCGCCGGGTGACTGTGAAACATGCGCTGGATTTGGTACGGCGGCATTTGTTGGAAAAAGAAGCGTAATTGATATAAAAAACCTTCCCGGGCGGTAAGGGGCAGTCAAAAAACTGTTGATTTTATCGCCAGGCTAGGTTAAAATATACATATTATCAAGTTGTGGGGTGAGAAACGTGGCTGCAAAAGACGATAAGAAGATTGAATATAAGAAGATTGCGGAAAGCCGCGATGCAGGAAAGGAAGAAGCGTTGGATGCAGCGCTGGCGCAGATAGAAAAGGCGTTTGGCGCAGGTTCGATTATGCGTTTGGGCAATGCGCCTATCCGTGAGGTAGAGGTTATCCCAACCGGTTCTATCAGCCTGGATTTGGCGCTGGGCGTAGGCGGCTTGCCGCGCGGCCGGGTGGTGGAAATATACGGGCCGGAGTCGTCGGGGAAAACCACGGTGTCGCTGCATGTCATTGCGGAGGCGCAGAAGCAGGGCGGCGAGGTGGCATTTATAGACGCGGAGCATGCGCTGGATCCGACCTATGCGCAGAAATTGGGGGTCAACATTGACCGGCTGATTGTATCCCAGCCGGATACCGGCGAGCAGGCGCTGGAGATTACCGAAGCGCTGGCGCGCAGCGGCGCGGTGGATGTCATTGTTGTCGACTCGGTTGCCGCGCTGGTGCCAAAGGCAGAAATTGCCGGCATTATGGGCGATTCGCATGTCGGCCTGCATGCGCGGCTGATGAGCCAGGCGCTGCGAAAGCTCACCGGTGTTATCAGCAAATCCAATACGGTGGTGATTTTCATCAACCAGATCCGGGAAAAAGTGGGCGTGATCTATGGCAGCCCGGAGGTAACCACCGGCGGGCGGGCGCTCAAGTTTTATGCGTCGGTGCGTATGGATATCCGCAAGCAGGAGCCCATCAAGGACGGTTCGCAGATTATTGGCTACCGGACACGGGCAAAAATTGTGAAAAATAAAATGGCGCCCCCATTTAAAGAGGCGGAATTTGACATGATGTTCGGCGAGGGCATCAGCAAAGAGGGCGATGTGCTGGATGTCGCCACCAATTTTGATATTGTGCAAAAGAGCGGCTCCTGGTATTCTTATATGGGCGAGCGCATTGGGCAGGGCCGTGACAAGTGTAAAGAATTTTTAAAAGCCAATCCGGCCATAATGGAGGAAATCCGCGGCAAAATCATGGCGGCGGTAGAGGAAGAAAAGCAGGCTAAGATTGCCGCGGCAGCCAAGCGGGCGGAGGAACTCAGCCGTGCGCCGTCGCCGGATGCTGTACAGCCGGGGGCATCCAAATAAAACAGCGGGGCCAAATGGGTAGGGCAGGGAGGGTACCTCCGTGCCTTATTTCCGCTTTACAGGGAGGTACGGCAGATATGGAAATTACTGGGATAACACCGCAAAAGCACAATAAGAACCGTGTTTCGGTTTATGTGGACCACGCCTATGCCTTTTCTCTGGATGAGGTGGATTTGGTACGCCTGGGGCTTAACATAGGCCGGCAGATGACCGGGCAGGATATCGCGGCCTGCAATGTGGAGTCCAATTTTTCCAAGGCCAAGGCCAAGGCGCTGGACGCGCTTTCCCGCCGTGCAATGAGCATAAAAGAGCTGCGGGACAAGCTGTTGGAAAAGGGGTTTGACCCGTCAATTGCCGATATGGCAGTGGATGATTTGATAGATTTGGGGTATTTGGACGACGCGGCCTTTGCGGCGCTGTATGCAGAGCAGGCCATAGACGGTAAGGGCTGGGGAAAACGGAAGGTTAAGTATGAGCTGCTGCAAAAGGGCGTGGACGGCGCGGTTATCAGCGAAGTGCTGGAAGCATTTGATACGCCGCCGTACGAGCGGATGGCGGAACTGCTGCAAATGAAATACGGCAGCCTGGATGTATCCGACCGGAAGCAGAAAGAGCGTGCCGCGCGGTTTTTGGCGTCCAAGGGATATGATTTTTCGGACATTGGCGAGGCGTTGGCCCGCTGGGCAGAAAGGCAGGAGGAAGCGTGAGCGTGAAAATCGGGTTTGTTTCGCTGGGCTGTGCAAAAAATTTAACCGATACCGAAACCATGCTGGGCCTGCTGCTGGGGGATGGGTATGAAATTACCGCAGAGCCGGCGCAGGCGGATGTGCTGGTGGTCAATACCTGCGCGTTTATTGATGCGGCGAAAGAAGAGTCAATTGGCGCAATCCTCGACATGGCGGCATATAAAGAACAAAATTGCAGAATGCTCATTGTTGCCGGCTGCCTGGCGCAGCGGTACCGGGACGAGGTGTTGGAGCAGTTCCCAGAGGTAGATGCCGTTTTGGGCGTCAACGACTACGATAAAATCGGGAACGTCATAAGGGGATTTTTTGAAAAGCAGCAGCGGTTTTCGTGTGTGGGCAGCGCGGATGATGCGGTGCCGGAAGGATTGCCCCGCCTGCGCAGTACGCCGCGGCACTATGCTTATTTAAAGATTGCGGATGGCTGTGACAACCGCTGTACCTACTGTATCATCCCAAAACTGCGGGGGCATTTCCGCAGCCGGGCGGCAGGCCAGATATTGCAGGAGGCCAGGCAGCTTGCCGCAGACGGGGTGAAAGAGCTGATTTTGGTGGCGCAGGATACTGCCTGTTATGGCAAGGACTTAGAAGGTTACAGGCTGCCCGATTTGCTGCGGGATTTGGAGCCAATAGAGGGGATAGCATGGATCCGGCTGCAGTATTGTTACCCGGAGAATATCACCGAAGAGCTGATTGCAGAAATGGCGCGAAACAAGAAGGTAGTGCCCTATTTGGATATGCCGCTTCAGCATGTCAGCGACGCGGTGCTTAAACGCATGGGGCGCAAAAGCCGGTATGACGAACTTGTAGCGCTCATTGGGCATTTGCGCAGCCGGCTGCCGGGGCTGGCCATCCGGACGTCAATCATTGTAGGGTTTCCCGGCGAAACGGAGGCGGATTTTGCCTGTTTGACGGCGTTTATGCAGGATATGCGGCTTGACCGTGCGGGCGTGTTCCCTTATTCGCGGGAAGAGGGGACGCCGGCTTACGGTTTTCCGGGCCAGCTTCCGGAAGCGGTCAAACAGGAGCGGTATGAAATGTTAATGCAGATCCAGCAGGCGGTATCATTGGAATTGAATATGGAAAAAACGGGAACGATCATAGATGTGATCATTGAGGAATATGATGAAACGAACCTGTGCTATGTTGGCAGGAGTTATGCCGACACGCCTGATGTGGACGGGCGGGCGTATGTATACAGCACACAGGAGCTGCATGCGGGCGATATTGTGCGGATGCGTGTGCTGGAAGCGGACGAATATGATGTGACAGGAGAGATGGCATAGATGAACACGGCCAATAAAATCACCATTTTGCGGATTTTGATGATTCCGGTTTTTATGATTGTGTTGCTGCTGCAATGGGAGTATAGCGATATAGCGGCAGCGGCCATTT
The DNA here is from genome assembly GCA_937959315.1 of uncultured Clostridia bacterium. GTDB lineage: Bacteria > Bacillota > Clostridia > UMGS1810 > UMGS1810 > CALGRC01. Next base: position 11,385 of record CALGRC010000205.1, read on the forward strand.
TTGTGCTGGCGGCTGCCACCGACGGGCTGGATGGATATATTGCGCGGAAACACGGGCAGGTGACGGATTTTGGAAAGTTTATTGACCCGCTGGCCGATAAGCTGCTGGTGGCGACGGCGCTCGTCTGCCTGGTGGATTTGGAGCGCATAGCGTCTTGGATGGCCGTTGTCATCATTGCGCGGGAATTTATCGTCACCAGCCTGCGTATTGTGGCGATATCCAGCGGTGTGGTCATTGCCGCGTCTATGACCGGTAAGGTCAAGACGGTGATACAAATTATTGCGACCGTATGTGCGCTGCTGTTTTACGGGAAAGCGTATGCCATATTCGGCATGTCGGCCGGATACATTGCCATGGGGATTGCCGCGCTGTTTACCATCTATTCGGGCGTGGTGTATTTGAAAGGGAACTGGCACCTGATCAACCATTTTAAATAAGAGGCGGACGGGAAGCTATGACGGATTTTTTCATCAGGCGGTTTATTAAAGACCATGAGGATATCAAAAATGAAGCGGTGCGGGAACGGTATGGGAAACTGTCCGGCGCCGTCGGTATTTGCTGCAATGTATTGCTGTGTGCGGGGAAAATGGCCGCTGGAATTTTGTTTCATAGTATTTCAGTGGTTGCCGACGCTGTGAACAACCTGTCGGACGCGCTGTCGTCGGTGGTGACGCTGGTTGGTTTCCAACTAGCCGGCCGCCCGGCGGATGAAGGGCATCCGTATGGGCACCAGCGGATTGAGTATCTGTCCGGCCTGTTGGTTTCCTTTTTGATTTTGCTCATTGGCGTCCAGCTTATCCGGTCGTCGCTGGGCAAGATATTTTCACCGGAACAAGTGCAGTTTAGCTATCTGACAGTGGTGATCCTGCTCCTTTCCATGGGGGTAAAGACCTGGCTGTTTGCCTTTAACCGCAAGTTGGGCAGAATCATCCATTCCAATGTGCTGCGCGCGACGGCACAGGACAGTATCAACGATGTGGTGACGACCGGCGCGGTTTTATTGTCGGCAATTGTGAGCAAGCTGATTGGCTTCCAGTTGGACGGATATGTAGGCGTGCTGGTTTCGCTGTTTATCCTGTATTCCGGCATTGGCCTGGTGCGCGATACCCTCAACCCTCTGCTTGGGGAAGCGCCCTCACCGGAACTGGTAGGGGAAATTGAAGCGAAAATAAAAAGCTATGAAGGCGTAGAGGGCATCCACGATTTGATGGTACACGATTATGGGCCGCAGCGGCGGTTTGCATCGGTGCATGTGGAAGTATCTGCCAAGCGGGATATTATGGAAAGCCATGACTTGATCGACAATATTGAGCGGGAAGTGGCTGCGGCATTGGGTATCCACTTGGTTATTCATATGGATCCAATCGTCACAGATGATGTTGTTATCAACGATGCACATGCCATGGTGGACCGCATTGTTTTAGCCATTGATCCCCGGCTGTCCATTCACGATTTCCGTATGGTGAAAGGGCCGACCCACAGCAATTTGATTTTTGATGTGACAGTGCCGCCCAAAAGTAAGCTATCGGACGCCGGATTGCGGGAGGATATCCAACGTGCGGTATATGCGGAAAACCCAAATTACCACTGTGTTATCACCATTGACCGGAGTTATATTTCATCTCCCGGTTCTACCGGCCCGGTGGCATAATTACGTTTTATCTGCCGCTGGTTCCGTTTTTCGGTTGGCCTTGTTTTCTGCAATCATGGCGTAGAGCTTGTCCACGGCGTCCTGCAAGCCGCCGAGCTGGTCAATCAGCTTGTATTCCACGGCTTCCGCGCCAAACAGGATACTGCCTACATCATTGGCAATTTCGCCGGTATTGAGCATGAGCGATAAAAATGTTTCCCGTGATATGCGGGAATTGCGGGTGACAAACTGCACTACCCGTTCCTGCATTTTGTCAAAATATGCAAAGGTTTGCGGAACGCCAATCACAAGTCCATTCATACGGATGGGATGGATGGTCATGGTGGCGGATTGGGCTATAAACGAATGCTTGGCTGCCACTGCCAGCGGTACGCCAATGCTGTGCCCGCCGCCCAGCACCAGCGACACAGTGGGCTTTTTCATGGTGGCTATGAGTTCTGCAATCGCCAGCCCCGCCTCTACATCGCCGCCAATGGTATTTAACAGAATCAGCAGTCCGTCAACCTCCTCGCTTTCTTCTATGGCGACCAGTTGCGGCAGCAGGTGTTCATATTTGGTGCTTTTATTTTGCGGCGGCAATATCATATGCCCTTCAATTTGGCCGATGATAGACAGGCATTCGATGGCGCCGCGGGCGTTTTTGATATGGGATGTGCCAAATTCTTTGACGGAATCGCCGTTTTTTTCTATTTCGCTTTTTTCTTCACTCATATCCATATCCCCTTTTTTGATTGATTGGTTTAGTATCGGCAAAAACGATGGATTTTATCATTGTCATTTTGTAAAATGTTTGGTATACTGGATATCAAATATTAGAAAGGATGTGGGCCAAATGCCGATTAAAATTCCGGGGAACTTGCCGGCTGCAAGGGTGCTGTCGGGGGAAAATATCTTTGTTATGACAGAAAAGCGCGCGCTCAGGCAGGATATCCGGCCGCTGAAAATTGCACTGGTCAATATCATGCCCACAAAGATTGTGACAGAAACGCAGTTGCTGCGCCTGTTGGGGAATACGCCGCTGCAAATTGAAGTGGATTTGATCCATACCAAAACGCACAAGTCTAAAAATACGCCGCCAGTGCATTTGGAGACATTTTATAAAGATTTTGACCAGATAAAAAATGATAAATATGACGGCATGATTATCACTGGAGCGCCGGTGGAACAGATGGAATTTGAGCAGGTCAACTATTGGGAAGAGCTAAAATCCATTATGGACTGGGCGCAGAAAAATGTTACCAGTACGCTGCATATCTGCTGGGCGGCGCAAGCGGGGCTGTATTACCATTATGGCGTGCCAAAATATCCGCTGGAGCAAAAGCTGTTTGGCGTGTTCCGCCACCGGGTGGTGCAGCAGCGCTGTAAGCTGCTGCGTGGGTTTGATGACGAATTCTGGGCGCCGCATTCCCGCCACACCGAGGTGTTAGCTTCCGATATTGCCAAGGTACCGGAATTACAGATTTTGTCCGATTCGGCTGAAGCAGGCGTATATATAGCCGCCAGCCGCGACCGCAAAAATATCTTTGTCACCGGGCATTCAGAATATGACCGGGATACACTGCATTTGGAATATCTGCGGGACAGGGAGGCGGGATTGGATATTGCGGTGCCGGCCAATTATTATCCGGGGGATGACCCGTCTAAAAAGCCGGTGGTGCGGTGGCGGGCACATGCACATTTGCTGTTTTCCAATTGGCTGAACTACTACGTGTACCAGGCCACGCCGTATGATATGGCAAAGATTAAATAAAAAAGCAGGGCCGGATCCGGCCCTGCTTTTTAATATCCCAATACCTCCCCGACTAAAATCACTTTGATGCGCCCTTTTTCCCGCTGGGTAGAGGAAATGACATAATTGCAGCAAATACGGCTGTCGCTGCCACATCCGCTGCAAATATCCGTTTTGCCGTTTGCCAATGATACACACTGCCCTTCTTTCTGACAGTAGGTCCCACAGTTTAACCGGGTAGCATTGGCAGGCGCTGCAATGCGTTTGACCCGTTGTGCCGCCGCGTGGATATCGGGGACAATTTTATGATATCCAGCTACGACAATGACGCTTTTTGGCCCAAACAGCAGGGCCGCCACCCGGTTGGAATTGCCGTCCACATTGTACAGCTCGCCGTTTTCTGTGATGGCGTTTGTGCTGGTAAGGTATGCGTCGGCAAAAAATGTGTCACGGTAGAGAGCCTGCATTTCTTCCGGCGTCATACCGGGGCGGGCGCGGTCAAGGTAATTGTAATCGCCGTTTTTAAGCAGGTCAATTGCGCCTATTTGCTGCAAGGTCACCGACCCGCCGTGCGACACCGTTCCGCCCTTTGGCAGCAGCATTTGCACGGTGGACAGCGCCTCTTCTTTTGTAGGGGCGTAGTAGGCGTCCATCCGGTGGGCGCGCAGGGCGTCTATGGTGCGTCCTATACGCTTCTTCCAAATTTCGTGCAAGTTTTTTTCCATGCCAGTCATCTCCTTTTTTATGGTTTTATCATAGCACAATGGTTCCTGTTTTTCAAGCGCCTGGTTTTCCATATCTTTGCAGGGATAAAGTTGTATTTGGCAGCAGATGATAACCATATCTATGGAGGTGGATATTGTTATGGTTGGTACCATTTTGTTGGTTATCCAGTTTTTCTTTACCGTGGTGATGGGGCTGTATTTTTTTAATTTGCTGCGTTCCCAGAAAGGGAACCAGTCGGCCATCAAGGAGGATTCCAAAAAAGAGCTTGACCGGCTCAAACGGCTCAATTTGGTGAAGCTGACTGTGCCGCTTTCGGAAAAAACACGGCCCAGCAAGCTTTCGGATATTGTGGGCCAGGAACAGGGGCTGCGTGCGCTGACCGCCGCACTGTGCGGGCCAAACCCGCAGCATGTGCTCATTTACGGCCCTCCGGGGGTAGGGAAAACTGCCGCGGCGCGGATCATTTTGCAGAAAGCTGTAGAAAGCGGGCTGTCGCCCTTTACAAGGGAATCTAAATTTATTGAGACCGATGCGACGACCATGCGCTTTGACGAACGTAACATTGCCGACCCGCTCATTGGCAGTGTGCATGATCCCATTTACCAGGGGGCAGGCGCCTATGGGCCGGCCGGGGTGCCCCAGCCAAAGCCCGGCGCGGTCACCAAGGCGCACGGCGGGATTTTGTTCATTGATGAGATTGGCGAGCTGCACCCCATTCAGATGAACCGGCTGCTGAAGGTTTTGGAAGACCGCCGCGTGTATTTTGAAAGCGCTTATTACAGCGCGGGGGACAAGAATATCCCGTCCCATATCCATGAGATGTTCCGCAACGGCCTGCCGGCAGATTTCCGGCTGGTTGGCGCAACTACCCGGACGCCGGAAGAAATTCCGGCTGCTATCCGGTCGCGGTGTGTGGAAATCTTTTTCCGGCCGCTGTCTGTAGCCGAGGTGGAAACAATTGCAAAAAATGCGGCGCAAAAGGGCGGTTTTCATATGGCGGACGGCGGGGAACGGTTGGTTGCGCGTTATGCCACCAACGGGCGCGATGCGGTCAACATTGTACAAATTGCGGGCAGCGTAGCGCTGGTGGAAGGGCGCAATACCATTGATATCAAGGACATTGAATGGGTGATTGAATTCAGCCAGTACAGCCCGCGGATAGAAAAGAAGGTTGCCGGCGGGCAGGAAATTGGTGTGATTCATGGGTTGGCAGTGACCGGCCGGAGCCAGGGGATGGTCATGGAAATTGAGGCGATGGCTGCGCCGGCACTGCCGGGCCAGGGGAAAATGGTAACCACCGGCATTGTAGAAGAGGAAGAATTGGACGGCCGCGGCCAAAAGCTGCGGCGGGAAAGCACCGCCAAAGCAGCGGTGGAAAATGTACTGACGGTGCTGAAATCCCATTTGGGCATTGATTATACCAATTATAATATCCATTTGAATTTTCCCGGCGGTATGCCGGTGGATGGCCCATCGGCCGGGGTTGCCATACTTTGCGCGCTCTATTCGGCCATCCGGCAAAAGCCTATTCCCGGAAAACTTGCTATGACGGGCGAGGTGTCCATTATGGGAAAGGTCAAGCCGGTGGGCGGCGTAGTGGCCAAGGTAGAGGCCGCGCGGGAAGCCGGCGTAGAACGGGTGCTTATCCCGGAGGATAACTGGCAGGAGCTGTTTGCCGATTTTGGAATCGAAGTGGTGCGTGTCCGGGAGATTGGCGAAGTGCTGGAGTGCTGCTTTGGTGTGAAAATGCCAGGAAAGGCGGCGGCGCCTGTTCCGGCGAATACGGGCGTGCTGACGGCACAGGGGGCAGAACAGGCGTAGTAAGTTTTGTAAAAAGCCTTGAAAAAATGGCGCGCAGCAGATATAATAGAACAATGATAGCGGGGTGAAAAACATGACAGAAGAAACCATCCGGGTTCTGCCGGTGCTGCCCTTGCGGGGGCTGCCAGTCTTTCCATATATGATTATCCATTTTGACGTGGGCCGGGAGAGCTCTATTCGTGCTGTGGAAGCGGCAATGGTGGAAAACCAGCTTATTTTCCTGCTGGCGCAGAAGGATATGGAAGAGATGTCGCCGTCACCGGACGGTATGTATGAGGTGGGCACCATGGCACGGGTCAAACAGGTATTAAAGCTGCCGGATGACGATATCCGCGTTTTGGTGGAAGGGATTGGCCGCGCGCGGGTGCGGCGGTTTTTGTCCGAGTCGCCCTACTTTTTATGCGAGGTAGAAATTCCCTTGCTGGAGGAAGAAAGCGGCGAAGCGGCGGTGACCAAAGAAGCGTATATGCGGCGGCTGAAAAACTTGAGTGTCGATTATTTTACCAATACCGGCAAGGTAGCCAACGAGGCGGTTGGGTCATTTGCAGCGATAACCGACCCGGATAAGTTTGCCGATATCATTGCTGCCAACTTGTTTGTAGATGCAAAGGTAAAGCAGCAGCTGCTGGGGACGTTTGATGTGCTGGAGCGGCTCAAGCTGCTGCTGGATGTGATGGTGCACGAGCTGCAAATTCAGACGGTGGAGCGGGAGATTAACCGTGAAGTCAAGCGGGAAATGGACAAACAGCAGCGGGATTATTATCTGCGGGAGCAGATGAAGGTCATCCAGGAGGAATTGGACGGCGCTGACGGCATAGGCGCTGAAGTAGAAGACTATTTAAGCCGCCTGGAAGCTGCGCAGGTGCCGGAAGCGGTGATGGAAAAGGCCAAAAAGGAGCTGGACAGGCTGTATAAAATGCAGCCGGGCAATCCGGAAGGCGCAGTCATCCGTACCTATGTGGAGTGGCTCATAGATTTGCCGTGGAACAAATCGACCGAAGAAAACCATGATATCAAACGGGCAGAACGGATTTTAAACCAGGACCATTACGGATTGAAAGAGGTAAAGGAACGGATTTTGGAATTTTTAGCGGTGCGTGCGCTGGCGGATGATATCAAATCGCCCATTTTGTGCCTGGTCGGCCCGCCGGGCGTGGGGAAAACTTCCATTGCCAAGTCCATTGCACGGGCGTCCAACCGCAGCTATGTGCGCATGTCGCTGGGCGGTGTGCGGGACGAGGCGGAAATTCGCGGGCACCGGCGCACGTACATTGGCGCCATGCCTGGGCGGCTGATATCTGCACTGAAGCAGGCGGGGAGCTCCAACCCGCTGATTTTGCTGGATGAAATTGACAAGCTGAGCGCGGATTTTAAGGGCGACCCATCTTCTGCCCTGCTGGAGGTGCTGGACAGCGAGCAGAATTTTGCCTTCCGCGACCATTATATTGAGCTGCCGGTGGATTTATCCAATGTGATGTTTATTACCACGGCAAATTCGCTCGAACCCATCGACCGGCCGCTGCTTGACCGGATGGAGGTCATCGAAGTATCCGGCTATACCGAGGATGAAAAGCTGGCCATTGCCACTGGGTACCTGATACCCAAGCAGCTAAAAGCGCATGGCCTGAAAAAATCCAGCTTGCGCATTGGCAAACCGGTTATTTTGGATATCATCAATTATTACACCAAGGAATCGGGCGTGCGGGGGTTGGAACGGCGGCTGGCAAAAATCATGCGGCGCGCCGCAAAGCTGATTGTCAGCGAGGGGCGCAAGTCGGTTACTGTAACGCAGAAAAATTTGGAATCCTTTTTGGGGAAAAGGCTATACAGCTACAACAAAAGGAATGACAAAGACGAAGCGGGCGTGGCGACCGGCCTTGCCTGGACGCAGTATGGCGGAGATACGCTGTCCATTGAGGTCAACTGTATGGAAGGTTCTGGAAAGGTAGAGCTCACTGGCAGCCTGGGCGATGTGATGAAGGAGTCGGCGCGTGCGGCCATCAGCTATATCCGCCCGCATGCGGCAGAACTTGGCATTGACCCGGATTTTTACAAGGAAATGGATATCCATATCCATGTGCCGGAAGGCGCAACCCCCAAAGACGGGCCGTCTGCTGGCATTACCATGGCGACGGCGCTGGTGAGCGCGCTGACCAAACGGCCGGTGAAAAAGTCGGTTGCGATGACGGGTGAGATAACGCTGCGCGGACGGGTGCTGCCCATCGGGGGGTTAAAGGAAAAATCGCTGGCGGCCTACCGCGCGGGGATTGACACCATTATTATTCCATCTGAAAACCAGAAGGATTTGGATGAGCTGCCGCAGGCAGTGCGCGAGGAGGTACGGTTTGTACCGGCTTCCCACATGGATACGGTACTGGAAACTGCGTTGGTACAGGCGGAGGGGACGGTATGAACCTGCATAACGTATCGCTTGCCATATCGGCGGTCAGCCCCCGGCAATACCCGCCGTCCAACCTTCCCGAGGTGGCGTTTGTAGGGCGGTCCAATGTGGGGAAATCGTCTTGTATCAACAAGCTTTTGGGCCGCAAAAGCCTGGCGCGGGTCAGCCAAAAGCCGGGGAAAACAGTTACCATTAATTTTTATGATATCGACGGCTGTATGTATCTGGTGGATTTGCCGGGCTATGGATATGCAAAAGTATCAAAAGAGGAAAAGAAATCCATCAGCGGCATGATAGAAACCTATCTGCACAGGCGGGAGCAGCTCTCCCAGGTAGTACTGCTGGTGGACAGCCGGCACAAGCCTACGGCGGACGACTGCCGTATGATGGGAATTATCCGCGCCGCCTGCCCGCGCGCGGTGGTCATTGCCACCAAATGCGACAAGGTAAAGCCGCCGCAGCTCCATGACCATTTGCGTGATATTATTGTAACGCTGCAATTGGCAGGAGAGGATATCATTGTGCCCTTTTCTGCGGTGGATGGGCGCGGCGTGGAAGAATTTTGGGATTATGCGGGGACTGTTTTGCATGTGGAATGACGCGGTTTTAGAAAGGATTTATACATGAGTGCTTTATTAGAGGGATTAAATGATATGCAGCGGCAGGCGGTGACCACCACCGAGGGCCCGGTGCTGGTGATAGCCGGGGCGGGCAGCGGGAAAACCACGGTGATTACCCGCCGGATTGGATACATATTGGAGCAGCATTTGGCACGCCCGTGGGAAATACTGGCCATTACCTTTACCAATAAGGCGGCCGCAGAAATGCTGGAGCGGGTCACCAGGCTGATTCCTGATATTGCAGGGGATATCTGGATTAAGACCTTTCATTCGGCCTGCCTGCGGATTTTGCGGCGTGATATCGGCAAGCTGGGGTATTCCTCCAATTTTAATATTTACGATACCGCCGACCAGAAACGGCTGGTGAAGGAATGTATCAAACAGTGTATGCTCAATGAAGAAAACTTCCCGGTCAAATCGGTGATGGGGAAAATCAGCGCGGCCAAAAATGCCTCCATTTCCTGCGAAGAATTTGCCGTGCAAAACGAAGCAGATTTCCGTATGAAAAATTATGCACGCATCTATACGCTGTATCAGAAAAAGCTGAAGGAAAACAACGCGCTGGATTTTGACGATTTGATTGGCATGACGGTACAGCTTTTCGAGCAGCATCCGGACGTGCTAGAATATTATCAAACTAAATTTAAATACATCATGGTGGACGAATACCAGGATACCAACAACGCCCAGTACCGGCTGGTGGCACAGCTTGCAGCCAAGCATAAAAACTTGTGTGTGGTGGGGGACGACGACCAGAGCATTTACAAATTCCGCGGGGCGGATATCACCAATATTTTGGATTTTGAACGGCAGTTTGCCGGGGCGGTCAATATCAAGCTGGAGCAGAATTACCGTTCCACCCAGACCATTTTAGACGCTGCCAACGGGGTGATTTCCAACAATTTTCAGCGCAAGGAAAAAAAGCTTTGGACAGACGCAGGAGCAGGGGAAAAGATTTTGCTGCGGCCGTGTACTGACCAGGTGGACGAGGCTATGTATATCGGTCGGGAGATTGAAACACTGGTGGGCAGCGGGCAGTACCGCTACGGCGATATTGCCATTTTATACCGCACCAATGCGCAGACCCGGTCGTTTGAAGAAAACCTTACCTGCCCGTACCGGATATTGTCCGGCCTGCGGTTTTACGACCGCAAGGAAATCAAGGATATGCTGTCGTATCTGCGGGTGCTCTTTAACCCGGCGGATGACGTCAACTTGCTGCGTATCATCAATGTGCCCAAGCGGGGGATTGGGGATACCACGATGGACAAAATTTCCGCCATGGCTGCCAGCGTGGGCAAAAGCATCTACGAAATTGTAACCGATCCGGCCTATGCGGAGGTGCTGGGCCGCGCGGCAGGTAAAATTCAAGTGTTTATGGAAATGATGGAGGATTTGCGCGGACAGATCGGCCGTGTGAGCGTACCGGAGCTGATTGACGAGGTGCTGGATAAATCGGGCTATCTTGACGCGCTGCTGGCCGAGCACACAGCCGAGGCCGCGGGGCGGATAGAAAACTTGGAGGAGCTGAAATCCAAGGCGGTGGAATATGAAAAAACTGTCGAGGAGCCGAGCTTTGCTGGGTTTTTGGACAATATTTCATTGGTCAGCGATGTAGACAATTACGACGAGCAGCAGGACGCCGTGGTGATGATGACGCTGCACAGTGCCAAAGGGCTGGAATTCCCGGTGGTTTTTATATGCGGGATGGAAAAGGGGCTATTCCCCAGCTTCCAGTCGGAGTTTGACCCGGACCAGATAGAGGAGGAGCGGCGGCTGTGTTATGTGGGAATTACCCGCGCCAAAAAACGGCTGTATTTGACCTACGCCAAAACCCGCACCCTGTACGGCAAGACCGAAAGCCGTGTAATTTCAGGGTTTGTCGGGGAAATCCCGCGGGAGCTTTTGACAGAATTGGAGCCGGTTCGCAAGCCCTGTGTCGAATATCACTTTACCGACAACGAATCTGCCCCTTCCCTCCAGGATAAGAAAAAACAACTGCAATCGGTGCTGGATACCTATGGGATTGGCGTAAAAAAGCCTGTTCCGTCAGCCTCGTTTTCGCTGAAAAAGGGCGATCGCGTATTGCACCGGAAATTTGGCGAGGGGATGATTACCGCCATCCATGAGACGGCGGGGGATACGGAACTGGAAGTATCGTTTGACAATGTTGGGACGCGGAAATTGATGGCGTCGTTTGCAAAACTCAAAAAGATTGGGTGATAAACATGCAGGAGAGATTTGAGGACGAACATACCGACCGGTTGATGGAAGCGGTTTCGCTGCTGGAAACGCCGGAAGAATGCAGGAATTTGTTTGAGGATTTGTGTACCATATCGGAAATCAAGGCGATGGCGCAGCGGCTGGAGGTGGCGCGGCTGCTCAAAAACCATGTGGTATACAGTGAAATTGTACGTCTGACCGGCGCGAGCACGGCGACCATCAGCCGGTTAAACCGTTGCCTGACCTACGGCGCGGGCGGCTATCAGACGGTGCTGGAACGGCTGGACGGGGATGGGCAATGAGCGCATACGGCGGATTTGCGCGCCTGTACGACAGGCTGACCTATGATGTGGATTACATGGCTTGGGCAGATTTTTTGGAGCAGGTTTTTTCCAAGCACTTTTCGGGCAAACCGGGGCTCATTGCCGATTTGGGCTGCGGCACCGGGAGCATGTGCGAGGTGCTCTGTGCGCGGGGGTATGAGATGATCGGCATTGACGTGTCGGCGGATATGCTGGGCGTGGCGGCAGAAAAACGGGCGGGGAAGGATATTTTGTACCTCAACCAGGATATGACTGATTTTGAACTGTATGGTACGGTGGACGTTGTGCTGAGCCTTTTAGACAGTGTCAACTATGTAACCGAACTGGCAGATTTGGAACGTATGTTTGCGCTGGTACACAATTATTTGAATCCCGGCGGGCTGTTTATATTCGACGTCAACACCCCTTACAAATATGAGCATATTTTGGCGGACAATGTCTTTACCTATGATGACGACGATTTGTTTTACGTTTGGGAAAACAACTATGAAAACGGTTTGTGCGAGTTTTTTCTGAATTTTTTTGCTGCACGGGCAGACGGGGCGTATGAGCGCATGAGCGAATACCATGTACAGCGGTGCTGGGAGCCGGATGAATTAGAACATATGCTTCGGGCGGCGGGCCTTTTTCCAGCGGCGGAATATGGGTGTTTATCATGTACGCAGCCGAGCAAAGCGGAGGAAAGAATTTTCCTGGTAGCACAAAAAAAGCATTGACAAAATTTCCGTTGTATGGTATGATACATCATGGAGTAGCAATAATTTACTACTCAATTATTTTGAAAAGAGTGGTAAATGGTTACTGCTCGATTTAGGAGGAAGTAAAATGCAAAAGGGTACTGTCAAATGGTTTAACGCAGAAAAAGGCTATGGTTTCATCGAATGCGAAGACGGCAGCGATGTTTTTGTTCATTTCTCGGCAATTTCGATGGATGGTTACAAATCCCTGCAGGAGGGCGAGTCGGTAGAATTTGACGTCATCGACGGCGCAAAAGGCCCGCAGGCTGCAAACGTAGTCAGAGTCTAAGTTTTTGGTTAGGCCGGATACACGTTGGACAAATGAGACCTGAAAGCCCCCAATTTTAAAAATTGGGGGCTTTTTATGAGATAAGGAGCAGATGGGCAATGCAAGAGGATTTGATTTATCAAATTCGGCACGGGCATTTTTCCAAAAGCCAGAAACGCATCGCAGATTATGTGCTGGAGCACTACGACAAGGCTGCGTTTATGACGGCCGCAGCGCTGGGCGGCATGGCGGATGTGAGCGAGTCAACGGTGGTGCGGTTTGCCTATGAACTGGGGTTTGAAGGATACCCTCAGTTTCAAAAGGCGTTGCAGGAACTAATCCGGAACCGGCTGACCAATGTGCAGCGGATGGAAGTAGCTTCTACCAAAATGGGGGAGCTGGATATTTTAAAAACCGTGCTGCAATCGGACATGGACAAGCTCAAATGGACGATGGACGAAGTAGATACCGCTGCGTTTGCCGGGGCGGTAGAAACCATTGGCGGCGCGGGTACCATATATGTATTGGGGGCGCGCACCTGTTTTTCGCTGGCGAGCTTTTTGGGGTTTTATTTCCACCTTATTTTTCAAAATGTCCGGGTGGTAGGCACCAACAGTGCAAGTGAGACATTTGAACAGGTGTACCGGGTGGCAAAAAACGATGTGGTGATTGGCATCAGTTATCCGCGGTATTCCCGGCGTACGGTTGCCGCGCTGCAATATGCGGCGGAGCGCGGCGCGCAGGTGGTTGCCATAACCGATTCCATGGGCTCTCCCATTACGCGCTATGCAACCCATACGCTGGTTGCACGCAGCGATATGAGCACGTTTGTGGATTCGCTGGTGGCGCCTTTGAGTATTATCAATGCGCTGATTGTTGCATTGGTGATGCGCAACAAGGATGAAGTGGGCGAGACCTTTGCACAGTTGGAAAATATTTGGGACGCCTATGATGTATATGAAAAAAATATCGATACATAAAGCGGAACCGGCCGCCCGTAAATAGCGGGCGGCCGGTTTTTGAAAACGGAGGGACGGATAGCAGATGGGGAAAAGAAGCGTTGCCGTGATTGGCGGCGGGCCGGCAGGCATGCTGGCGGCAGCAACAGCGGCAGAAGGCGGGCATGATGTGGTACTGCTGGAAAAAAACCAGATGCTGGGCAAAAAGCTCCTGATTACCGGCAAGGGGCGGTGCAATATTACCAATGCCGCCAGTATGGAGGATTTCATTCAAAACGTCCCGGTGCATGGTAATTTTTTATATAGTGCGTTTTATTCGTTTACCAATGATGACCTGCTTTCCCTGCTGCACAGGCTGGGGCTGGAAACCAAAGTGGAGCGGGGCGGCCGGGTTTTTCCGGTAAGCGACCGGTCGCAGGATGTGCTTGCCGCTTTGCAGCGGTATTTGCGCCAAACCGGCGTCCGGGTGGTGCATACCGCGGCCCGGGGTATACAAAATGGGCCGGGAGAAAAGAAAACGGTAAGGCTGCCAGGCGGCAAGGCTTTTTTGTGTGACCGGGTGGTGATTGCTACCGGCGGGGCCAGTTATCCGCAAACTGGCTCGACGGGGGATGGTTACCGGTTTGCCCGTGCGCTGGGACATACGGTAACCCCGCTCAAGCCATCGCTGGTGCCGCTGGAACTGGAGGAGCCGTATGGGAAGGAGTTGCAGGGGCTGTCGCTGCGCAATGTTGCGGTAAGCATCTATGAAAACGGCAGGGTTGCCTATGAGGATTTTGGTGAATTGATGTTTACCCATTTTGGAATATCGGGGCCGGTGGTTTTAAGCGCGAGCTCCCATATGCGGGGGAATACTGCCTATGTACTTTCGATAGATTTAAAGCCCGCGCTGGATTTGGATACGCTGGACAGGCGTCTGCTGCGTGACTTTGAAGCGGAAAAGAACAAGGATTTTGCCAATGCGCTCGATTTGCTGCTTCCCAAAAAACTGATACCGTTGATGGTGCGGCTGTCAGGCATTGACGCGCATAAAAAGGTGCATTCCGTCACGCGGGAGGAGCGGCATAAGCTGGCGCGGCTGCTCAAAGGCTTTTCTATGCATATCAAAGGGTTCCGCCCGTTAAAAGAGGCGATTATTACTTCTGGCGGGGTGGCCGTTAAGGAAATTGACCCCAGTACAATGGAATCTAAACTGGCGCCGGGCGTGTTTTTTGCCGGGGAAGTGATGGATGTGGACGCTTACACCGGCGGGTTTAATTTACAGATTGCCTTTTCTACCGGATATTTGGCTGGAAAAAATGTGTAGCATGATTGCGGGTTCGGCGGCATACACTATGAGTAGCTTATGGTGCCCGGATATATAGAAAAGGGGGTTGGCATGAAAAAGCTGCTCAATAAATTGCTTGGCGATTGGCTGCTGAGCCTTAAAATCCAGCATGTAATGTTTACGGCGCTGTTTGCCTGCCTGGCGGTGGTGCTGGTCGCTCAGATTGGGCTGCGTTCGGCTGTTACACGGACGTTTTTTACCAATATTGAATCATATGAAGGCGTGGCTATGGCCGACGCAGGCAATGCCGTGGAGCTAGGCAGTATTACTGTAACGCTGCTGGAAGGGGAACCGGGCGATAGCGTAGAACTGCTTGTCAATGGTACGACGGCGGCTGTGCTGGATACGGTGCAAAAGACGCTGGAAATCCCATCTAACTGTGTGGTAGAGGTGCGCGCCAAGGAGCGGGTGCGGGTAAAGCTGGATGCAGTCAGCGATAATTTGCAGTTGGTAACACCGTTGTCTGAAGTGGCAGTAGAAGGCGGCTGCCGTCCGCTTTGCAGGGTACATTTTAAATAACGCTTGCGATATGATGGAAAGTACTATATAATACATATAGTGCTTTTTTTGATAGGGGCGTTTACCATGGAAGGAACAAGAATGGAATCTGGGTATGGGAGCAGGGATGTGGCCACATTTGCCATAGAGCTTGCGCTTACCAAAACGCGGCAGACGGAGCGGGATTTGATAAACCGGCTGTCCAAAAGCGGTGTGCAGTGCGCCGCAGTAGATTATGGCGGGGAATTTATCACGTGTATTGATAAGATCATTGAACGCGCGGCGGTTGCGGCAGTGCGCGAAGGCGTAATTGCCAATACCCACCGGGAGGAAGGCGCAGTGGTGGGTGCGGCGCGCGAGGCCATTACCCAAGTGATGAATAAAGCGATCGGCCTCAATGTCGGCGGGAAAATCGGTATTGCACGGTACCGGGAGCATTTGTGTGTGTGCATCTTTTTTGGGATTGGGATGCTGCATTTAAATGAAGTGGGCGTTGGGTTGGGCCACCGCGTGATATGACGGAGATAAAAAGGGGAAAGAGAAATATGGTGAAAATAGCGATTGACGGCCCGGCCGGGGCAGGCAAGAGCACCATTGCGCGTGCGGTGGCACAGCAGTTGGGTTATGTATATATCGATACCGGCGCTATGTACCGTGCGCTGGCTTGGAAAGCGATTGGGCTGGGTATTCGGATATCTGAAGAGCCTGCACAGGTTTGCGCTTTTTTGCCGGATACCAAACTGGAACTTGCATACCGGGATGGGGAGCAGTACATATTCATTGACGGGCAGGATGTGTCGCAGGCTATCCGGACGCCGGAAGTATCCGCCGGTTCATCGGAAATTGCGGTGATTCCGGAAGTGCGGGCATGGCTGTTGGATTTCCAACGGGATCTCGCATCGGAACATAATTGCATTATGGATGGGCGGGACATTGGGACAAAAGTACTGCCGGATGCGGATTTGAAAATCTTTTTGACCGCTACGCCGGAAGACCGGGCGCGGCGCCGGTATGATGAATTAAAGCTGCGCGGGGCGGATATATCCTATCGCCAAGTGCTTTTGGATATGGTTGCGAGGGATAAAAACGATTCTGAACGGGCGGCGTCGCCGCTGCGCCAGGCAGAGGACGCTGTGCGGGTGGATACCACCGGTAATACGCTGGAGCAGTCCATAGCACAGATCCGGCGATTGATTGAAAATTTGAAATAGGCAAAGGGACGAGAGGCATGTTTTTTCGAGTTGCAAAAGTACTGGTACGTTTTTTTATGAAGGTCTATTTTCGTATATCCATTGAAGGGGAAGAACATATCCCATCCGAGGGCGGTTGTGTGCTGTGTATCAACCACATCAGTTTGTGGGACCCGCCGGTATTGATGGCGATGTTAGAACGGCAGATTTTTTTCATTGCGAAGGAAGAGCTGTTTCATCATCCGTTTTTAAGCTGGCTGCTGCCTAAAATCGGCACAGTGCCTATTAAGCGTAACCACGGGGATATCGGTGCAATCAAATCGGCCCTCCGGGTGGTCCGGGATGGGCGTGTGCTGGGTATCTTTCCTACCGGCCGCCGGGTGCTGCCAGGGCAGAAAGCGCCGGTGAAAGCGGGCGTGGCGCTCATTGCAACCATGTCCAAGGCGCCGGTGGTGCCTATTTATATGGACGCTGTATACCGCCCGTTTCACAAGGTACATATCATCATCGGCGAGCCGATGGATGTTTCATCCTACAGCGGCCGGCGGCTGGAACCGGCGGAGCTCAAGTCGCTGGCTAATGATATGTACCGCCATATTTTAGCGCTGCGGCCGGAGGATGGCGGGGTATGAAGATATTGGTGGCGAAAAGCGCCGGTTTTTGTTTTGGCGTCAAACGTGCAGTAGATTTGCTCTATGCGGCGGATCGGCCGACTGTGACATTGGGGCCGATTATCCACAACCGCCAGGTGGTGGATGATTTGGCGCGCAGGGGGGTACGGGTGGTGGACAGCGTTTCCGATACGCCGCCCGGCGCAGATCTTGCCATCCGCACCCACGGCGTACCGCAGGCGGTGGTAGAGCAGGCACGGCGGCAGGGTATCAACTGTGTGGATTTGACTTGCCCATTTGTAAAAAAGATACATACCATTGTGCAGCAAAAGAGCCGGGAAGGGTACACCATTGTCATTGTGGGCGACCGGAACCATCCAGAAGTCACAGGAATTTGCGGTTGGTGCAAAAATTCTTTGATAGCCCTTGACATATCTGATTTACATGATAAAATAAAGAATAGTGAACGTGTATGCCTAGTGTCGCAGACCACAATGGACCGTGCGACTTTTGAAAAAATTGAAAAATTTTTAAAAAACCATTGCAAAAAGGTCTTGGTTTTTGATACAATATGTAATGCGACAACCATCCGGCAAGCAGAAGCCAAGGCGCTTGCACAGCAGTCGGACGTTATGGTGGTCATTGGCGGCCGGCACAGCGCCAATACGGCTAAATTGGCAGATATCTGCCGGCAGGTATGCCAAAGGGTTTATACTGTTGAATGTTTTGAGGAACTTCCTCAGAATATATATATGCCGGGGGATACCCTTGGCATTACGGCGGGCGCGTCTACACCGCCGTGGATCATTAAGGAGGTAGTGGAGAAGATGGATGAAATGAACATGAATGGCGGAGATACCTTCGCACAAGAATTTGAGGAGTACGAAAAATCTCTGGTCACTTTAAATACAGGGGACATTGTGAAGGGGATTGTGCTGGGGGTGACAGATGCAGGCGTCAGCGTAAATCTGGGGTATAAGTCGGATGGATTTATTCCGGCCGGCGAGATGACCGACGACCCGGACGCCGACATTCACGACCTGGTAAAAGAAGGCGATGAAATCGAAGCATTCGTGGTTCGTGTCAATGATGTGGAATGGGAAGTGACTCTTTCCAAGAAAAAAATTGATGCTATTAAAAGCGAAAAATTCTTGGAAGAAGCAGCAGAAACCCATGAAATTTTGACTGGCAAGGTCATCCAGGCTGTCAACGGGGGCGTGATTGTCAGCTACAAAGGGTCGCGGGTGTTTGTCCCTGCTTCACAGGCAAGCGACCGGTACTTAAGCGATCTCAATTCCATTGTTGGCAACCAGGTGGATTTCCGCATTTTGGAGGTCAAAAAGGTGCGCGGGCGCAATAAAGTGGTTGGTACCATCAAAGAAGTGCTCAAAGAGCGCAAAGCTGTTTTGGCGGAAGAATTTTGGAACCATGTTGAAATTGGAAAGACGTACACCGGAACGGTAAAGTCGTTGACGAATTTCGGCGCGTTTGTAGATATCGGCGGCGTTGACGGTTTGATCCATATTTCTGAGCTGTCCTGGTCGAAGATCAAGCATCCTTCAGAAGTGGTTAACGAAGGGGACGTCGTAGAAGTTTATGTTTTGGACTTTGACAAGGAAAAAGGCAAGGTTTCGCTGGGCTTTAAAAAGGCTGAGGACAGCCCTTGGGTCAAAGCAAAGAATGAATTGTCGGTTGGACAAGTTATCGACTGCAAAATTGTCCGTATTGTGCCGTTTGGTGCGTTTGCTGAGGTTTATCCGGGCGTTGACGGGCTCATCCATATTTCTCAAGTGGCCAACAAACGGATTGGCCGTGTAGAAGATGAACTGATGGTCGGCCAGCATGTACAGGCGAAAATTGTAGAGCTTGACTTTGAAAACCAAAAAATCGGTTTGAGTATCCGGGCCTTGTTGGAAGAAAACGAGCAGAAGGAAAATGAGGAAATTATGAAAGAAGCTGGCGTAATGACTGAAGAAGAAGCGGAAGCGGCCAAAGGGGCTGAATTGGAAGCGGAAATTGTAGAAGAGGACAGCGGCCAGCCGGACAGCGAAGCAGTAGAGGCTGCACCGGAAACGACGGAAGAATAAGAAACTCGGCACAATATCCAATGTATTTTTACATTGGATATTGTTTTATCTGACTGGGAGGTGGATGGTATGCGTCGATGGATGGTGTGTGCAGTTGGATTGCTTTTGTATATGGGGATGTTATGTACCGGCGTGTCGGCGCAAACGGTTGCGACAGAAATTATCACCGGAGAACAGGACTATTTGCTGCTTGCCACCATCAGCGACATTACGGATGACGCCATTGTGGCGGCGCCCTATTACTCCATTGTGCGGCAGGATGAAAATGGCCGGGATATGGATGAAATGCTGCCTACCAAAGATGCCATCTATATCGAAAAATTCCGGTATTCCTATTGTATGGAACATGCCGATTCGTTTAATACCCCTAAGCTAGGCGATAATATTTTTATTTCCCTTTCTAAGAAGGGAAATGGGTATGTGCTAAAAAATGGTGCGTTTAAAACCGATACGGTAGATTATAAGATTTTAACTTTTTTGGCGCCGGCATCTATGGAGGGGCAGGATTGTATGGATGATCTAGCGGCATTGTCGTATTTTGTGCGCACAGACGGGAAAGTGCGTGATTTTTCTTTTGAAAACGGCACGGTCAAGGTGGTAAAAGACGGCCGCGAGCTCATGCTCTATCCATCTGATAAGCTCAAAGAATTGGTAACTTTTGTGGCAGACAATGGGAAAGTATCGGATAGCAGTAAGACGAAGGATGTGATTACCGACCAAGAGGTGGCGCTTGAAAAGCCTGCTGATTACCGCTGGGTATTGGCGATGGGTATTTTGGTATTGGGATTGATTTTGGGCGGGATATTATTATCGGTGCTGCTGCAGCGGGATAAACGGCAGCAAAAAGAAAAGCGGAACAAGCCAAGCTAAAGGGGGAGAGGAAATGGAATTTTTTGAAAAAACAGTGCAATCGGAAGAAAAATTCCAAGGGAAAATCCTGCGGCTGCGGGTAGATACCGTCGAGCTTCCAAACGGCGGGCGTTCTACGCGGGAAATTGTGGAACATCCAGGCGGTGTGGGCGTGGTTGCAGTGGACGCAGATGATATGGTTTATTTGGTACGGCAGTTCCGGAAACCCTATGACCAGATTATCACAGAAATACCCGCCGGGAAATTGGATGCGGGGGAAGATCCGCGGGAATGTGGTATTCGCGAGCTTTCGGAGGAAACGGGATTGACGGCCGGACAGTTTATTTCTCTTGGCGAGATTTACCCTTCTCCCGGATATGCGGCAGAATCACTGTATTTGTATTTGGCTTTGGATTTGACGGATGGTATGGCGCATTTAGATGCGGACGAGTTTTTAGAAGTGGAAAAGATACCGCTTTCCAAGGCAGCCGATCTTGTGATGAACGGGGAACTGAAAGATGCAAAAACGGTGGTTGGAATATTAAAAGCACTGCGGTATTTAGGCAAATAAGCGGGCATGTTTGCAGCAGGAAAAGCATACTTATAATAGGGCAAGTGCTCTATTAGGAGGTGCTTTTTTGTTTTGGCCGAAAAAAAGGATGCGCCGGGCCTGTGTGTGGATTGCCTGCTGGACGGTGCGGGATTTGTTGATTTATGCTGCGGCGTTTGTCTTTTGTTTTTGCTGTATTTATGGGATGTTTTCCGTTCGGGAACCAGAGGACCAGCCGGCCTATTATCGGGAAGACAATATTGAGCTGGATACCGTGCAGAAAGTCAGTGCCGGCACCAGCCAGCATCCGCGGCTGGCACTGGTCATTGATGATTTTGGTTCTTCGCGGGATGGCGTAGAGGAAATGCTTTCGTTAGATATCCCTTTTACCGCTGCGGTTATGCCTTTTTTGGAATATTCGGCGGCGGATGCCCGGCGGGCTTACGAGGCGGGCAAAGAGGTGATTGTTCATTTGCCTATGCAGGCGCACGAAAAAGACAACCCTGCCTGGCTGGGGCCAAACCCCATCCGCATTACCAGCGATACTGAAACGGTGCAGGGGATTGTGGCAGATGCGATGAAAGAGATCCCCTATGCAGTGGGGGCAAATGTACATATGGGTACCGAATGCAGCGAAAACCCAGAAATTGTAGAGGCAGTGATGGAAACGCTCAAACAGGGGGGTTATTTTTTTGTGGATAGCGTGACAACGCCTCATTCTGTCTGTGAAGCGGTCGCCTCCGATTTGCAAATGCATTTTGCACAGCGCAATGTGTTTTTGGAAGCGGGAAATGAAGGGAAAGAATTTGCAGCCGACCAACTCCGGCGCGCAGGGGAACTTGCATTGGAGCACTCGTACGCGCTGGCCATAGGGCATGTAGGGCCAGAGGGCGGCAGTTCAACAGCAGAGGCTATCCGTGAAGTGAAGGATGAACTTTTGGCGCAGGGGATTGAATTTGTCTATGTATCGCAGATATTGTCCATTCCCGAATAGGAAATCAGATAGGCCCGGAATAGCTCCGGGCCTTATTTATTCAATGCTGGGTTATCTGTCCGCTCTAATAAGTAATCAATTGAAACATTAAAATAATCTGCCAGCATAATCAGCGTTTTATAATCTGCTTCCCTGGTCATATTTTCATACCGGCTGATGCTGTTTTGATTCAGGTTTAGATCCATAGCAAGCTTGAGCTGGGAGATATTTCTTTTTTCGCGTAATTCTTTTAATCTCATACAAACGGCCCCTTGACATTAGTATACCAAAATGGTATATTTGTATTATCCCATTTTGGTATATAAGGAGTGGTTTGATGAATTGGAAAGTCGTATTGCTCGAGCAAGTCAATAAATGTTTTCCCCGGCCGGCACATCCCTTTAATCAGGGGAGCTATGATATGTGGCAGTTTGAGAGGGGAGCGCTTACCATTCGGCATTACGCCCCGTTTGCCTCGCCGGAGGAAATGTTTTGCGGGAAAACGGTATTGGATGTTGGCTGCGGTGCTGGGGGAAAAGCAGTATATTATGCAACATTGGGAGCAAAAAAGGTGGTTGGCATTGATATCGTAAAAAAATACAAAGCACAGGCTGAAAATTTGGCAAAACAGAAAAATATCAAAAACTTTGCATTTGTCGTCTGCGACGCTGTAAACACAGGGTTTCCTGATGAAAGCTTTGATACGATTATTTTAAATGATTCGATGGAGCATGTGCAGCAGCCGGATCGGATGCTGATGG
Source organism: uncultured Clostridia bacterium (assembly GCA_937959315.1). Classification (GTDB taxonomy): domain Bacteria; phylum Bacillota; class Clostridia; order UMGS1810; family UMGS1810; genus CALGRC01. The sequence goes on from CALGRC010000205.1 coordinate 33,689, forward strand.
AACTGCGTCGGATTTTGAAACCCTACGGCAGGATTTATATCAATTTCCCGCCATACTATCATCCGTACGGCGCACACGTCAGCGATGCCATCGGTATCCCCTGGGTACACTTGTTTTTTTCTGAGGCAACGCTGGTTCAGGCGTATAAAGACATGGTAGCCAAACTGCCGGACGGACAGGAACGCATCCGGTTCCGTATCAGTTCGGCTGCCAGCGGGCAAGAATATTTTTCTTACATCAACAAAATGACAATCAAGCGTTTTCAAGAAATCCTTTCAGCGCAAAAACTTTCCCTTGTCTATTATAAAGAAATCCCGCTGCGCCCCTTTCTCGGAATCCTTTGCCACGGGTTTGTAAAAGAATGCATCACAAGGACGGTCGTTGCCGTATTGGAAAAACGAAATGAAAACAGTTTATAAAGCGGTAGTGTCAAGAATTTTTCGCAATTTTGTTTACAGTCCCTGATATGAATGAAGTCAGCCAGCAATGGTGACGTCCT